>CAZFDB010000025.1:0-9273 GCA_964517475.1 uncultured Desulfurococcaceae archaeon
AAATTCTCAGAGGTTGATTACCTAGGAATTGTGCCAGATGATGAGAATATTATTAGGGAGAAAGTAATTGAGGCATCGATGAAAAACGATATTATAGTAACAATAGGAGGTTCATCAGCTGGTGAAAAAGATCTTGTTAAAAAAACAATTAGTAGAGTAGGGGAATTATTATTTGAGGGCGTAGATATCAACATTATTAAACCAACAGGGTTGGGCTTAATAAATAATAAGCCTATACTCATGGCACCTGGTCTATGTGTAGGAGCCTCATTAGCACTACATGAATATCTTCTGAGACTAGTAGAGAATTTAACTGGAGCTAGACTAAGGAGAGAATCTAAGCTAGAGTTGTTAGAAGACGTAGTTATTGAAAGAAAAATGAATTCAGCTCATCTCTTCAAGACTGTGGAGGATAAATATGCTAAACCACTTAGATGGGGCATGGCTCTGTGCAAGGATTTAGCCGAGGCTGATGGATACTCATTTCTTGAGAGAGATAAGGAGTATAGGAAAGGAGATTTGATCAAGGTAACATTTTTCTTGAAGTAATCAACTTATCTACTTAATCTAATTCATTTATGAATTTATCTAGTGCTTGTGATAATAATCTAAGTCTCTCTCTACCAGATCTAAAAGCATTATTAATAGTATCTAATAACACCTCGTGAATATCCTCTCTAATTATTAAACGATCCTTTTCTTTCAGCAAAAGATCTAGTCTAACACCAGATATAATCTCAACAATATATCCTCTCCTACTTCTCGAGAGAAGACCACTATGTTTAAAACCCGCCTCTTTAGCTAATCTCAGTATCCTAAGAGCTGTTAAAGGATCATAGGTGTTTATATGTAGAATCGGTCCTGAGACAATTAGCCATAGAGAATTGATCACTGGTTTTCTCAAAAGATCTCTTAACTCCTCAATTGTTAATTCATCATGTTTCTTAAAGACGATATAAGAGTTTCTTCTAATCCATGGAAAAACAGCGTCTACCGCATAGATCCTGCCACTACACGAGCTTGTTGGAAAAGCATTCTTGATCCTGAATATCCTCTCCAGCACACTCTCTATGCCAGGGTCTAAGTAACCTATGTATCTATCACTAATCATTCTCTCATAGAATCTCTTCTTGAGATCCTCCCAGTAACTCCTATCAATATACTTACTCACTAAATCAACCATTGAGATAAGGAGAAAGTGAATTTATAAAATCATTATGTCTCAAGGATAATTTCATCAAGGAGTTTAGAGTAAATCTCAACTCAATTCTCTTAAGAATAGTTATATGTCTCGTACTCTTCGGAGGGAGTCTCTCCTTATTCAAGGCTGTGTCAATCACAAGTTTCTTAGAGAGATTCGGAGGATCGATCACAAGAATCATATTATCACTACTCTTCACATTAGCTGAAACATTCTTATTTGAAGACTTATATTTAACATCAATGATATATCTAGAGTACATCGTCTCGAAGATCTTAATACCTCTATAGAAATTCAGTATATCATCTCTACCATCATCAGTATTTCTTATATAAACAATGTTACTCTTCTTAATAATATCTGTTGATTCAAGGAATATTCTCCTGAGATCAAATTTATCTATACTTCGATCCATTACGTAGATCCTGATCCATTTATCCAGTGAGATACTTTCATCATTAATATAATCTACTAGTATAACAGGTATTTTCCTCACACCGAGTCTAACTAATGCCTCATATCTATGATGTCCATCAATAATAATAAAACTATTCTTATCAATTATAAGAGGTCTTCGAAGAATCCTACTTCTAGAAATATTCTCCATGACATAATTAGTTTTTGAGAGAATAGTTTCTTCGTGAGGTCTCAAAAAGTCTTTATCTAAAAAATCTAATTCTATTTTTATTTTCAGCACCTCTCCACATTATCTATTGATCTTTATTAGATACGATAGATCTATTTCTATAGGCTCGTAATCTTGTAATCTTCCCTCTAGAAGATCTTGGTATCCCACTAGATCTAGTAGACCATGCCCACTCAAATTAAATAGTATAATTCTCTTCTCACCAAGTTTCTTAGCTTCTAAAGCTAGATCAATGGCTGCTTTCACAGCATGCGCACTCTCCGGAGCCGGCACGAAACCTTCTGCTTGAGCAAATAATCTACCTGCTTCAAAAACCTCGGTTTGGTGATACGCCACCGGCTTCACTAAGCCCTCTTCAACTAGTACTGATAGTGTTGGAGCAACACCATGGTATCTTAAGCCCCCAGCATGTATAGGAGGAACCTTGTATCTATGTCCGACTGTGTGCATTT
The DNA here is from genome assembly GCA_964517475.1 of uncultured Desulfurococcaceae archaeon. Lineage (GTDB taxonomy): Archaea > Thermoproteota > Thermoprotei_A > Sulfolobales > AG1 > WYEN01. The sequence goes on from CAZFDB010000025.1 coordinate 2,300, forward strand.
TGAGCAGAGGGGTGAGACCCGCGGTGTCTCCGAAATCATATGTATATACGCCTCTAGTCATTGATGGACAAGCCTTCGGCTCAACAGCTATGAAAACTGTTTCTGTCTTCTTATGAAGCTTATCATACATAAATGGATACGCCAACCCAGCATAATTAGATCCTCCGCCCACAGCACCTACCACGTAATCAGGATATTTACCTAGCTCAGCTAATTGCTCCTTCGCTTCAAGACCTATTATTGTTTGATGTAGAAGTACGTGGTTCAATACGCTTCCAAGACTATACCTAGCTCTCTCATCTGATAACACGTCTTCTATAGCCTCTGAGATAGCGATCCCTAAACTACCTGGGTTACCAGGATCTTTATCAAGGATCTCTCTACCGAATTTAGTTATTGGCGAAGGACTAGGATATACCTCAGCACCATATAACTCCATCAGAACTCTTCTATAAGGCTTCTGCATATAGCTACTCTTCACCATAAAAACCCTGACCCTAAGACCCATCAATGCCCCTGATAAAGCAAGTGCGGAACCCCATTGACCAGCTCCTGTCTCAGTCGACACTCTTAATACACCCTCAATCTTGTTATAGTAAGCCTGTGTAAGAGCCGTATTTATCTTATGGCTACCAGCTGGTAGAACCCCCTCATACTTAAAGTAGATCTCGGCCGGTGTATTAAGTAGCTTCTCCAGTCTCCTAGCCCTAATCAATGGCGTCGGTCTTCCTAACTCTATTAATGTCTCCCTAACATCTTCCGGTATCTTTATATATCTCTCTGAACTGAATTCTTGATCAACAAGTGATTTGGGGAATAATCTATAGAACATCTCTTTCTTAACTTCAGAACCATCGGGTAGAAGTGGTGGTGGTAGTGGTCTCGGCAGATCTGGTAGAATATTATACCAATGTGTGGGGACGATCTCTTCTTTTTGAGAAGATCTTATTTTGTAGACATGTATTTTACTAAAATCTAAATCCATTGGCTCAAATAATTCACCGCATGAAAATAATCTTAGAAGCTTATAAATCTCTACGCCTTAACTTATTTGAAGACAAGAAGATAAAAACGGATCATTTAATTAGACCAGCTTGTCAAAACATAAGATGCCTGAGCAAAACTAATAACCTTATTAATTGGATACTTATATATGTTTCCGATAAAGAGATTATTAAGGGATCTAAGTAAGAATACCTATTTGGAAGGATCTACTACTTGTAATAATACTACGTTTTCAATACTTTTTAAATTCTGAATATACATAGTTATATGAAAATTGAGAGGTGATGATCATATCTAATAAATACGTAATCAATAACACCGAGATTGAATTAGTTAAAGGAGACATAACCGAACTTGAAGCCGACGCGATAGTAAATGCCGCTAATCAATATCTCGAGCATGGAGGAGGAGTTGCCGCGGCTATAGTGAGGAAAGGTGGGGAGATTATACAGATTGAGAGTAGAGAATATGTTAAGAAGTACGGACCAGTTCCAGTAGGAGGTGTAGCAGTTACTAGTGCTGGTAGATTGAAGGCAAAGTATGTGATACATGCTGTTGGACCCATCTACGGCGACCCTGAGGGAGACACTAAACTTGCATCCGCTGTAAGATCATCTCTCGAGAAAGCTGAGGAACTCGGACTAAGATCAATTGCTTTACCGGCTATATCCACAGGTGTTTTTGGGTATCCCTATGATAGAGCTGCGAGGATCATGGCTGAGACCTTGAAAAACTTCAAGTACAGGAATCTTAGAAAAGTAATTATTTGTTTATATACTGATGAGATATATAATGTTTTCTTAAGAGTCTTTGATGAGATATTCCTAGGAAAATAAATACCAGAATCAATTATGTTATTCATATTAGTCAACCACAATATTTTTAAGCTATAAAACATAAGTTTTATCGGTGTATTTTTGATTGAGTATTAACATGATCAATATATCTAGATTAAGATTATTACTCGTTTCAGGAGCTGGCTGGATGTTTGATGCTATGGATATACTCATTTTATCTTACATTATAGCTCTACTAGGATCCTGGTACGGATGGAATCCAGAACAAAAAACAGTAATGATAATAGCTAATAATTTAGGGTTATTAACAGGCGCATTCTTATTCGGTTATTTAGCTGATAGAATAGGTAGGAAACAAGTATTTATATCAACATTACTCATATATAGTTTACTTACACCATTACAAGGATTCGTGAATACATATATTGACCTTGCCATACTGAGATATTTCATAGGCTTAGGTTTAGGAGGAGAGTTACCAGTTGTGGCAACTCTCGTCTCAGAATTATCATCTCCTGATAAGAGAGGAGAGAATGTTGTTCTCCTAGAAAGTTTCTGGGCATATGGAACAATACTGGCTGCATCAGTAGCATATTTCTTGATCCCTTGGATAGGTTTTAGAGCAACAATGATTCTACTAGGCTTAACAGCTTTCTTCGTATTTGTTATAAGAACATATATTCCGGAGCCTCCCAGATCCCGTCACCGTGGCAAGGTTGGTATAGATGATTTATTCCATAAAGAATACAAGAAGTTGATCAGTATATGGGTTGCTTGGTTCTCAATAGCATTCGGCTACTACGGAGTGTTTCTATGGCTACCAGGTATATTAGTTAGTAAAAATTTCACTATAATAAGATCCTTTGAATACACACTTTACATGGCACTAGCCCAGGTACCGGGGTATTTCTCTGCCGCATACTTGGTTGAGAGAATCGGTAGAAGACCTGTATTCATATCATACATGATCGGATCTTCAGTTTCCGCAGTATTATTCGCTTACTCCACCAATGTAAATGATATCTTGATGTGGGGATCTCTACTAAACTTTTTCAACCTAGGTGCTTGGGGAGCTTTATATGCATATACACCAGAACTCTTCGACGAGAACTATAGAGCGACCGCGACAGGTTCAGCGGGTTCAATAGCTAGATTAGGAATGATTATTGGTCCAATCATACCTTCTCTAGCTAGATCATTCGAGTACTCATTAACAATATTCGCATTAATATGGTTCTTTGGAGGTTTAGCAACTCTATTAACGCCGGAGACTAAGAAGATTGTTGGGAGAAGAATCATTGCTAGTCCACATATATGAGAGTTTGATGAACAGAATCAGAATCTGTATACAGTTTTCATTTTTCTCTCTGCAACATATCTACCCATTCTCCTAATAATCTCTACTCGTCTAGACGTCTTATCCGCCTCTTCATATCTGGATGCGTAGCCTTCGAAGAATAATTTCTTGTAATCATCAATTTTCTTGAATGGTAATGTCTCAATAGATCTATAGGCTAGATGCAGATCAACCGCTTTCTCCTCTATATCCTCACTATAACCAGATAAACCGAAATCAATTATCCACACATCTCCTCCTGGATCAACTATATAATTCGATATTGTTGGGTCTCCATGATATATATTATACCTATGTATCTCACCAAGTATCTCACCTGCAGAGATTAATTTTCTAGGGTCTCCACCACCAAGTAAATAATCTCTTAGCGAGAGACCATTGATATACTCAATAACAATAAAATAATTCTCCGGATCAACATATAATACAGCTGGAACCCTAACACCTCTATCTCTTAATTCCCGCATTATTCTGGCCTCAGTAATTGTTCTGCGAGATCTAATCAATTTATCTAATCTATGATCCATGTACGTCTTAGAATCTCTGTACTTAACAACAACTTCTACACCCATAAAAACAGTTTTGTAAATAATCGATTCAGCACCCATACTCAAAACAACTAATTTCTCCATAGAATATCTACCTCATCAACTCTCCATCTAGGTCTAACAACACTGTCCTCAATACTTATTCTCAGACCCGCTTTGTAACCCAGTAAACCCGTCCAAGCAATCATTACACCATTATCAACAGCATATCTAGGAGGAACAAAATATAGCTTGGCTCCATGTCTCTCAGCAACACTCCTCATCTTCTCTCTAAGAACAGGGCTTGCGGCAACACCGCCAACCACCATGATCTCTTTCTTCTTGGTATGAGATAAACATCTCTCAGAAACCTCAGCAACCATTGAATAAGCTGTTTCTCTAAGAGTATAACACACATCACTTAATCTATAACCTCTCTTAACAGCTCTCAACGCAGCTGTTAAAATACCCGAGAAACTCAGATCCTGGCCCTTAACCACGTAGGGGATCTCCTCAATTAATTCATTACCTGAGGAAGCGCATCTATCAATAACATGCATACCCTCAACAACATATGGTGGACCTAAACCAACTTCTCTAGCAAATGTGTCTAGGAGATTACCTAAGGCAATATCCAGTGTCTCACCAAATATTCTGTATCTCTTATCAATATACGCAATAACTGCACTATTACCACCAGACAAATAAACCACTACAGGATCCGAGGCACCGGTTATTTTAAGACCTATCTCGATATGAGCCACAGCATGATTAATTGGGATAAGAGGTTTATCATAGTAATATGCGAGTGCTCTAGCAATAGACGCCCCCACCCTAAGCACAGGTCCTAGACCAGGTCCTTGTGAAAAAGCTACGGCATCTATATCATTGATTCTTATCCTAGCTTGTTCAAAAGCCTCTTTAATTACCTCAGGTGCCTTAACTGATAAATATCTAGATGATTCTCTTGGGTGAATACCACCTTTCTCAGGAATATACACAGCTCTTGCATCCGCGTATATAAACTCATAATCATCTGAAACAATGCCTACGCCGAATGTATGCGCTGTAGACTCTATCCCGAGTACGAGAACTATTCTCTATACCCAATTCATATAATTACTCAGGAACCCATAAGCATTAAAAACCTGATCTATACAACCTATATACACCGAGACCTGAGCTGAGAAGTATTATTCCTATAATAAATGCTAGCAGAGAGGCTAAAGGCTTGTCACTGTATAGATACATCACTGAGAATACTAGGAATATTATAGATGACATGATTAGAACTAGTATTAGGAAAAGATCTATTTTCTCTCTACTTATAGAAGAGATCTTGGAGCTATGCAACATTAATCAACCACTGGCTCATCAATATATACTTCGCCAAGATCAGCGTCCAAAGTAATTCTACCTCCTATAGGTAGTGGATAGACGAAGTGCCCATGCTCATCTCCTCCATGACAACATGGGAAATTAATTATTGATGGGTTGGTACTGAATCTCTTTACTCTATCAATAATTACTTCCTCGATACTAGGTGTCGGAGCCTTGATCTCTGGCTCTGGAAATTCTCCCATAATTATCCCAGATGCCTTTGAAAGATCCTTAGATAATCCAAGAGTTGTTAAGTAATTATCTATTCTCCAAGCATCTTCTCTAATATCCTCGAGGAATAATATCTTACCTACTGTATCAACTCTATAAGGTGTTGATTGAATAAGTGTGAATAATATGAGGTTCCCACCAATTAATTCACCAGATGCTCTCCCAGGATTAATTGTTTTTATTAATGGACCATCTGGCGGAGATCTATATTCTATTGTCTCTCCTCTCAATAACCTGATCACTAAATCAATATTCTCTCTATATCTCCTTAAACCAATCTCATCACCAATCTTTGGAGTAACAGCAATCATTCCACCATGTATAGATACAAGTCCTGTTCTTGAATACAAACCTATTTGAATAGCTGTGGCATCACTGAAACCTATGATAGGCTTAGGATTCTTCTCAATAACGTCGTAATCAATCAGATCAAGAATCCTCAGAGCGCCAGCTCCACCTCTTACAAACCATATAACATTGATATCATCTCTTCTAAAACCCTCCACAAGATCCTTTGCCCTGATCTCGTCAGGAGCTGATAAATACCATCTTCTTAAAGCATATCTAACAGTTTCGCCGAGAACTATCTCGAAACCTTGTTTACGTAAGTAATCTATTCCTAAGGAAAGATTCATTGAGGGATAAACAGGGTAGCTTGAGGGAGCCACCAGATATATCTTTGCTCTAGAACCTATCTTCCCCGGCTTGATTCTTCTCAATAATCCCCCTCGTAGAATTATGAGCACTACTTAAAAATTGTTAATATGTTGCGATTCATAACATACTACTAGACTTCTCGAGAGAACATGTTGCTCGATCCAGATTAAATCTCTTTGAACCATCAATAATGTACTCAATATAGCCTTTACACCTAATAACGTCACCTGATCTAAGATTAGCATATCGTATCCTATGAGAATACAATACGATCTCCTCACCTAATGAATTACGCGAAAAATATATTGAAGGTGTGTAAACACCCAAGTCATCATTGATGATCTCAAAAGAATCTTCATAGTATCTATATTCCTTAACCTCTGAACAAATAAGTTTTTTCACGAACTCACTACAATTAACATACCGCATTGAAACCACATGGTTTCTGAACCTGAATTCATGAATTGATCTCTTGAGCAAAACAATATGAGACAAAGGATCCAGACCCTCAGAAACTTTCTCAATGATATTTCTCGTTTCATCATCACTTAATCTTATTAATATATTCTTATCTAAGAGATCCTTAATAATATCTCTTGGATCAACATTGTTATCATCTACGTAAACAACAATATCAATATCACTGCTCTCATCAACTCCGCAGTAGATCAAGCTCCCAGTCAAGAAAGCATTAAATCCTTTCTCATCAAGAATCTTTAATAATTCATGGGCTGAGTCTACGATTTCTCCATGTATCTTATCACAAACTCTCTTAGAAGGTTTATAGATATGCTTGATATCATTAATAGGCACTGCAGGTATATACTCTTGTGAAAATTCTGTTCTCATGAGATATCTACTGTATCTCTCAGCAACCACCTTCATAGCCTCACCTAATCTCTTAATCTTTACATCATTAACAACTCTAGGAATAGCAATTACTCTATCATTAATAGAACAACAACACTTCACAACCCATATACTATCATCTATCAATTCTATGTAGAAACCTTCTCTCTG
>CAZFDB010000026.1:0-9261 GCA_964517475.1 uncultured Desulfurococcaceae archaeon
CCTAAGTAAGTAGCCATTTTAAAAACTGATCCTGTTTTAAGATCAATTATTTTCTCGTATTGAGACGCGACCGGGAGATTTTCTCCGAAGGTATCCAGGATCTCTCCAATTGTTGTGTGAAGCCAAGCTGATATAACGTTTACTAAAGCCTCAAAACCATATATCTTGATTAGTAGTTGTGCTTTTGGAATAAGAAAATTAGATACTAGTACAGTATGTGATACTCCGTATTTAACCCATGTAGATGGATTGCCTCTCCTGAATAGATCTCCATCAATAATATCGTCTAGTGCTAGTGAAGCTGAGTGAACCATCTCAATCGCTATTGCCGCGTTAATACTCTTCTCTACAGAACCTCCTAGAGCCTCGGAGACTAGTATTGTGAGAACTCCTCTTAATCTTTTTCCACCATGAATAATATATCTAGCGATCTCCTTGATCTCTTCTTCATATCCTGATATCTCTTCGCGTATTCTCTGATCAATTATTTCTCTTCTAGACTCGATATAATCGATCAAATCCTTATACAAAGAATTTTGAATAAGATGATCCTCGGTATAAGTCTTCAATATAAACACAGCATTTATAGGTTCATGATATAGTTCCTTATTCTATCACATTTATTCCACAAATTATCTGTTGATACCGCACATATACTTAGCATAGGGCATTTGAAACATGGTATATTTATCACACTATCAATATTTACCTCGAGCGAAAGATCTTCTTTAGAGATTAGGTGGCCGGGTAGTGTTAATATATATGCTTTCTTTCCATTATATTCTATCTCTTTTCTCACCACAAGTCCTCTTCTCAGTAGCCTCAAAATTATTTTAGAACCCTCTTTACTATCGATCCCTAGAAGTTTCCATAACTCAACTTGTGTCACGCCGCCTTCTCTAGTTTTGCTACTTATTATATCAAATGCTTTTTTCTCGAGGGGTGGTAGAAGATCTATTAGATCATGCGGAGACTCACGTATTCTCATTAATTCTTCACCACTCAGATACTCTCCACTAAATATTTCTTTAATGAATAATTATAAATATTATAATATGGAGATAGTGATTTTTAATATAGAATGAGAGTAAATTCACTACTAGAAAAAATTGATAAAGGTATGATCTGTTTATCATGTGGATATGTTGAGAAGAGAGTTTGGAGAGATTACATAGATAGATGCCCTATATGCGGAGGTCCCCTGATACCTATTATCGAAGAAATTCCTGAGCCAATAGATGAACCTGGTATATGGAGATGGGGTAGAGGATTTATCTACACAGAGTTATCAACTAGAATTACTTTATTCGAAGGATCAACACCATTGATTAGGAGTAGTAAATTGTATCGGGAGTACAAGATCAAGAATCTGTATTACAAAGACGAGTCCAGGAATCCAAACTCGTTATTCATTGATAGAGGCTCCGCATATCTAACCTCTGTCCTAGCCAGTAGAGGTGTTAGAAGTGTAATAATTGTTTCGAGAGGAGATCTAGCGATATCTATGAGTAGTTATGCGAGGAGAGCTAGAATGAAGATATTCTCTTTTCTACCAGGTGATATACCACCATCTAAGTTATATAGGATTAGACTAGTTGCTTCTAGAGCCACTGTTACCGAGAGTTACGACTCTCTCCAAAAAATCTTTGAGAAATTATCTTCTAAAGCCTCCGTGGATGGTAGGAGAAAATATGTTGTGATTCAGACTAATCCTTATTTAATGAATGGATTCCAAACAATATTATTCGAGATTCTACATGATCTGGGCAAGCCTCCTGATGTAATAATGGTTCCATTTGGAGACGGGGCTTTAATGACTTCTCTTATTGTGTTGGTTGAGAAACTTAAACTTCCTACAAGAATTATAGGTGTGACTACAAATGATCCGGATCCCATATTAAGTGAGATTAAAGGAGATAATTCTCTTCTCAGAAAATATGTTGAGGAGTTAATTAGAGACACGAGACATTCAATAGTATATGTATCTAGATCTGGTGTTTTGTCAGCTATAGAGTACATGGCACGTGAAGAGGGGTTGCCCATAGACGTAGTAAATGCCTCGTTAGTCACGGGATTATTCTCAGCGGATCTTAGGGTTATGGGTACTGAGAATACTGTTCTTGTATTCACAGGTGGTATGATCAGTGATCCGGCGGTTATGAAGATGATATTAAGAGAGTCTAAGATGGATCGAATAATTCTGGGCTTCACTAAAGAGAAGATTCTTGAGATATTATTAGAGGAGGAGAATATACCTGTCTACAGGATTTGGAAGAGATTAGCCAAGAAATATGGTATAAAGATTAGTTTAAGAGCTGTTTATAATCATATAAGAGATCTTGAGAAGAGAGGATTTATAAGATCAGAGATTATTAAAGATGAGTCAACTGGTAGACCACGTAAAATCTATGTTCTTAATAACATAGCTTTCGAGTTTCTCAAAAGATGATTTTTGAAAGATCTATTGAACCGAAACCTTATACACCTACCACACTATTCTCAATCAATGGTGAATATAGATGACATCAGTTCTTAGATTAGCTATCTACACAGCTTTTGTATTCATAGCTACTATAGTACTCCAAATATATACACCGGCTACAAGAGGTTATTTCAATCTAGGTGAGGCATCTATTTACTCAATAGCCTATATAGCAACACCCTTGGTAACGGGATTAGCGGCTGGGGTAGGATCGGCGTTAGCAGACCTTGTCACAGGGTATTGGTACTTTGCTCCTGGAACACTGATAATAAAATTCTGTGAAGGCTTCATAGTTTCTTATTTGATGAGCAGATTCTCTAAACTAAAGATCACGCAATTAAAAGTATTATCTATAGCAACATCTGTCGCGGCTGGTATATTAATTAGTTTAGCCGGAATACTTCTCTGGACAGGATCAGTTGAACTCAGCTCGGTACCAATAAACGTATTTAATATTCAAATAACACTTGTGACAGCAACATTTGATTTAGCTGGTTACATATGGGTGTTGGTTGGTGTGGCAGTGACACTCGTATTGTTATACACAATTATTATAAGAGGCTCAGAAAATATATCAGCAGCACTCTCAATGAGTATCGGGGGTTTGGGGATGGTTATGGGATATTTATTATACGAATACTATATATCAAATCCCTTCTTAGGATTACCGAGCGAGGCGGCTTTTGCAGAGGTTCCTGTAAATATTGGTCAAATGATCTTTGGTTTAGTAATTGCGTTATCAGTAATTGGTTTCCTAAGGAGAGCTTTTAGATGAGTAATGGTCTTAGTGTTAAGATCAGGGGATTATCACTATTATACGACTCAAATGAAGTATTAAGATCATTAGATCTGGAGTTGGGAAGTGGTGAGATTATTTTAATAACAGGTTACTCAGGATCAGGAAAAACTTCTTTACTAAGAATATTATTAGGATCTATACCAAAGATATTTCCAGGAGTGATCAATGGTTATTTTCAACCGGATATAGAGGTTTTAAATAAATTAACTTTTTATCTACCTCAGGAACCATGGTTCGGCGTTGCTTCTCCATATGTGTGGTCAGAGATCTCTACAGTTGCGAAGATTCCAGATATAAATACCGTGGGAAAAGTATTGGATAAATTTGATTTATCACATTTAATTAACAGATCCACTTATACATTAAGTGCTGGAGAGATCCAGAGAATATTGATTATATTAGCATTGTTATCTAATAAGAGAATACTTTTACTAGATGAACCAACATCTTATCTAGATGAGCATAACGCGAATCTATTTGTGGAATTAGTGTCAAGGTTATCAAGGGAGATGGGTGTAGGTTTAGTGATCATTGATCATAGAATAGATCTTTGGTCGAGATATGTTGATAATATATATGTTCTAGATAAAGGCAAGATTGAGGATTATAGTAATAGTTCATATGAGAAGATCTATAGGCTTTATATCGATAAGATACATTCTCTCAAGAGAGACTTAGCTGGTGAGAGAAGAGATAGATGCCTGGAATTTAGAATGTCAGGTTTCAAGTACCCGGGTTCAGGAAGATTATTACTAAGAGAATTAGAAGGTGAGTTATGCTACGGCAATATAATCTTAATCAAAGGTCCGTCGGGGTCTGGAAAATCTACTCTACTAAAGATTTTGATTGAGAGAATTTTAGATAAGAGGTATAGAGACGAGGTGTATATTAAATATAGAAATATTTCTGAGGGGAAGGTTAAAAGAGATATAATGTATATACCTGATAATCCACTTCTCTTCTTTACAGAACCCACAGTTAATGAGGAATTGAGTGGATCCATAGATCTCTTGAAGAAATTAGGTGTTCCGGAGAATAGATCTAGTTTATCTATAAAGAGATTAAGTAGTGGTGAGAGGAGGAGAGTGGCTCTGCTATCAGCCGTTGCTAGAGGTGGGAGACTATTGTTTATTGATGAACCCACGGTGGGTCTAGATCCTTATAATAAGTATCTTTATCTAAGATTTATTAGAGAATTAGCTAGTGAAAAAAATTATGGCTTTATTATTGCTTCACATGATCCTCATATTGAGTTGATAGCTGATGAGATCATCAGAATCAATTAATAGAAGAATAAACTTTAATAGTTTCCTAAGATTATTCGAGGTATTATTAGAACATTTATTCTACTCAGTATTCATAGGAGATGATCATAGGGCTAGACACACACCTTTGGTAGTAAATCTATCTCTAGTAATAATCATCGCGTATTTAATCACACGAGATCTTGGTTCATGGATAGATAAATTAGTAGGTGTATTGATTTTGGTGGCATACGTGGTTTTAGAAATAAGATTTGTTTACCTGAAGTCATTATTTATTATATCAATGATACCGACACTATGGTATGGTTTCCTAGCATTTATTTTCAGACCTAATATAATAGCTTCACTAGATGTTATGATACGAGTATTTGTGATATCATTCTCAACATTGGTTTTTCTACAATTAATTAATCCTGTTGAATTATCATGGTTAATAAATAAGGTGAAGAGCGGCTCAAGATACTCTCTATACCCGAATCTGATATGGAGGGTATCTCCTCATATACTCAAGGATCTCAAAAGTGCCTTAATGATTAGTAGATTGAAGAACACTGATATCTCGAGAAGTTTAGCAGTTGGTATATTGGTTCTTGATGAATATTCTGATTTCTACGAAGAGGGTTTAGCGAGTAGAGATGAGATAAATAGTTTCTATTGGTATGATATCTTCGAATCACTTAAATTATTGATTCTTTTTTTACTAGGCTTTATCTATATAATTATTAGAGTGGTTATGTTGTGAAAAAATTATTTTAATTCAATCTCTTTAACTGCGCCACTATTAATATCATATATCTTTACCTTATTTACTGATATTAGATAGATTCTATCTCCTATATAAACTGATCTGAGAGGTTCTTGGATCTCTACAAAATCTCTTATATTCAATAGATCTTTTGTATAGTTAATAATAAGGAATCCTGGGTTAGGGATACTTGATAAGATCACGAATCTAGGTGGCGTGACAGGTATAATTATTAATTGCTTAGATCCGTAAATAGTTACTGCGTGATGATCATGTAGAGCCTCCGAAATCAAATTACTTATCTTGATAACCGAGATCTCCTTCATATTAATCGGATCGCTTATATCGAATAACGAGATCTTCAAATAATTATCCTCTAAACCTATTCCTAATAATCTGTCTGGGTATAGTGGATGTAGATACTCGCTGAATCCTGGAATCTTTAAAAATCCTATTACTCGAGGATTCTCTGGATCTGAGATATTAATTGCGTATAGAGGATCTACTATTCTGAAGGTTACTAAGAAGAATATGTCTCCTAGTAATCTAGCTGAGTATATCCTCTCATTCTCAGCTAATCCTGTTAATTTACCCACGATCTTCATCGTATCAACATTTACTATATACACATTATTTGAGGTGAGGATCCCTTGCCAAGAAACAGTTGGTATATTAATCACTATGTTTGTTAAAGATTGATTCTGGGTAGCTGTGGTTGTTCTGTCTTGCATCTCCTTAGTGATTGTTATGGTTGTGCATGTATTATTGCTACAAATAATTCTTATTATAACCTGATGAGATGATGTTGTCTTATCCGTGGATTGTTTTGGGTATGTTATCATCTCAATTTTTATATTATATACATGCTCTGTTGTTGCTATCACGAAGTATCTCTCTCTGTACTCCTCTATTGAGAATTGATCTAGTACACCTCCACTCACAACAATTTCTCCTCGAGGCAATATCCTCATTCTATCTATGTCATAAACATATATTCTTGATGAATCACTTAACACATATTTTCCAGCTAAGCTTCTCGTTAGCTCATCATTGATCTTTGATACGTCAATATTTGATTCAATAAGTATCTCGTAGACCCTCTTATAATCTCCTTTAATTATTGATTCAATTATCTCGTTTAGAGTTTCTTTAGGCACGTATTTTGAGTATATGTCATATAACTTTTGCAATAACTCTAACCAAACTATTAAGTAAGGTTCTAATGGCTTAGAGATAATATATAGATGTTTATTTGACATATATATTCTTGAGCCAAGATCTGTTAGATATGAGTATGCATTATAATTACACGTATCTAGATCCACTACGAGTATTGATGTGTAGAAACTTGTTATATTTGATAACACACTTATATTATCTGCTGGGATAGGATCTGAGTTAATTAATGGTAAAACAGGTTTCTCTCCACTCAGCGTTTTGGAGACAGATACTATGTAGAGATAAGGTGGGTTGAGCCTAGAGCTTAGATATGTTCCTGAGATATATATACTCTTCACGAGATAGGGGTCAGATGAATTAGATACATCGAATATTAATACACTAGTAGAGGTATTAGGAGTAGCAAATGATACTGTCTCGGAGATCCGTAATATATGCACATCATGATAAATCTCTCCTAAAACCACTAATTTGTTCTTGTAGATATAAAGTCCTATTAATCTCTTCCAATTAATATCTCCAAGACCAATTTTAGACAAAACTCTATCTTCATAAGAATCATATATATACACAATCTTTTTAGAGGGTAGTAATATGTATATGAACCTCTCATTATTCTTAACAATATCGCTTTCATCAATACCCTCAACCTGCACATTTGTCTTAGAGTATTCTACCCCCACACCGTAGGTAGTTGGTGAAGACCTGGTTTTAGAAACAGATTCTACATCCGTGGATATTGGCACTACGGGGATTGGCACGGTTCTGTATGTTTCTAGATACATATACATATTAATCCAAAATGTTGATTTAAGGATCCTGTTGTAAAGATCTTTGTAACTTAGTGAGAACTCTTGTTTCTCCTCTTGTCTATATTGAGTAGTTACTTGTTGTATAGATCTAGTAACTATTGTTTGTTGCGGTTGCGGTGCTGGGCTCTCCTTTGTTGTGTGCTCTATTAATGGTTTTATTAGATATGGTGGTAGTAGAGAGATGACTAATCCTAAGACTAAGGATAATGTTGCGAGTAAATAGATTAATTTTTTACTCATCATATAGATCTCCGATTATATGCTTATCATAAATTATTTTAACTCCATCTCTTGAACAGATCTTTTTGAGAACGTTCAATTAATTGAACAGGTAAAGCAATATATTTGGTTAAGGAATATTTTCTTGGTGTTATGAGTAGAGATAATGAGTATAAGACAGAGACTCTCGATATAGATGAGTTGGGAGAGACAGCTGTGAGAATATATATGTATCTTGTCTCGGAGGGCGGGCCTCGTGGTGTCAGAGAGATTGCGAGGGATCTTAATATACCCGTTAGCACTGTTCATTATAATCTTAAGAGATTGGAGAAGAAGGGTTTTATTAAGAGAGTTGATAATGGATATGTTGTGGATCGAATAGTTAAGATAAGGGGGTTTGTTATTATCGGGAGATTTATAATGCCTAGATATATAATCTACTCACTATTCTTCTTAGGTGTTTTACTAGGCTATTCAATCAGGCTATTAATTCTAGGTGAGTCCATAAATATTGATAAATTAATTACTATAGTCACAGCTGCGGCGGCATTAACAATATTGCTGCATGAGACGAAGAATTTGAAAAAACTCAGGATCGGGGTAATATAAGGAGGATCAAAAAATTATTCTCCAACTAATCTCTTTGCCTCGGCTCCTTTAGAATATTTCAGAGTTGCTTGCGCAGCCGCTAATCTAGCCACCGCTACTCTGTAGGGTGATGCGCTGACGTAGTCTAGTCCTGCTTTGTAGAAGAACTCTATTGATTTAGGATCGCCGCCGTGTTCACCGCATACGCCTACCTCTAGCTTCGGGTTAGCCTCCTTACCCTCCTTAGTGCCTATCTCAACTAATCTACCAACTCCTTCAGCATCTATTGTCTCGAATGGGTTCTCTTTCAATATCTCGTACTCAAGGTATTGTGGTAGGAATTTGTTCTCTGCATCATCTCTGCTGAAGCTGAATGTTGCTTGTGTCAAATCATTTGTTCCAAAACTGAAGAAATCTACCTCCTTAGCTATTTCCCTGGCTGTTAATGTTGCCCTAACAGTCTCTATCATTGTCCCTATCTTAATCGGTACTTTAACACCATATTCTCTCTCAACATCTTCTAATGCTGGTAGAATAGCTTTCTGCTTCACATACCTAATCTCTTGCACATGAGATACTTGTGGTACCATGATCTCTAGATGCGGTTCGTACCCTTCTTTTATTAACTCCGCAGCTGCCTCAATCATTGCTCTAGCTAGGTAATAGTATATCTCTGGATGAGTAATACCTACTCTAACACCTCTGTGCCCAAGCATTGGGTTATGCTCTTTTAGCACCGTGACCCTCTTGTAGAGCCATTCTAACTCCTCTAATTTCTTCCTCAGACTACTCGTGTCTTGTCTCTTTGCCTCAGCATCTTTAATAGATTCTCTCACATCATATATCTGCTTCAAAACTTCCTCAGGGGCTGGCAAGAATTCGTGTAGTGGTGGATCTATTAATCTTATGACCACTGGTAGCTTATTCATTATCTTAAGCATATCCTTGAAATCTTGCTTGATCATCTTAGATAATTCTCTTAGATACATCTCTCTCTCCTCCCTATTCTCTGATAGAATAACTTTTCTCAGAAGCTCTAGTCTCTCAGGTCTTCTAAACATTCTCTCGATCCTTAGTAAACCTATTCCCTCAGCACCGAATTTTCTAGCGATCTCAGCGTCTTCGGGTACATCAGCATTTGCTCTAACACCTAACTTTCTTATCTCATCAGC
>CAZFDB010000027.1:0-9258 GCA_964517475.1 uncultured Desulfurococcaceae archaeon
CCGTCGTCTAGCCTGGTTAGGACGCCGCCCTTACGAGGCGGAGGTCCGGGGTTCAAGTCCCCGCGGGCCCATATATAAATCTTACTTTGTTGCTGATACCCTAGGCCTAGGAATACCAGATATACTCGAGAAATACTCATAGCAACTCTCAGGAGGACAGCAACAGAGACCCTCTATCGCGAGAGCACTCATTAAACAACCAAGACTTCTTCTTCTTGATGAACCATTCTCAAACTTAGATGCTAGAATAAGGGTTACGGCGAGAGAATATGTTAAGAGGATCCAGAGAGAACTTAAGATCACCACAATTCTGGTAACCATGATCAAGCAGATGCTTTCGCAGTCGGAGACAGAATCATGGTTCTGAGATCAGGAGAGATAGCTCAGATAGGAACACCACAAGACCTATACAACACTCCATTAGATACATTCGTGGCAGACTTCATCGGGGATCCTCCTATGAATATAATTAAGTTAACAATAGATGACCCATTAATAAAGTCGCTAAACATTGATCCTAGAAGCTATGGAGAAGAGAGCCTATACATAGGTTTTAGACCAGGAGAAATAGAGGTCTTGGCTAAAGGAGAAGTGTGCATAGAGGCTCTTATTGAACACACTGAGTATCAGGGATCAAGAAGTTTATCAATAGCTAAACTTGCTGGGGATCGAAGAATAAGAATCTTATCAGAGAAATCTTTAAGACCAGGAGATATCGTGTGTATTAAGCCATTGAAGATCCATATTTTCGATCATATCGGTAAAAGAATATCTTAAATCAATTAATTGTTATATAATTGATCTCGCCTTAACCAAATGATGTATCAATAAATAGATCATATTTGCTAGATGAAAGATTCAATGGGATCAGTTTTATAACTTAGCTGATTAATTTTAGCGAATTAATACTAATCAATAACTCTTAATATACAACATATTTCCCAAGGAGAAAAACAAATAATTTAGTATACGCCGAAAATCTTATAATCTATTACAAAATTTTTGATTAATTAAGGGGTTGATCTGTTGTGGTGAAGAGATTCGATGTATCAAAAGTTTTCTATAGATTCGATCCAGAGACACCACCAGTTGGTATTGTTGGTCTTGGGGAGAGAGTTGTTATTGAGACAAGAGATTATTTCTCGAATCTAATTAATTCTTAATATCTTCAACATTATGGGATATTAAGTTCATGAGGATTTATATACTTGATCCTAATACAATTACGGCGGTGATGTAATGGATTACAGTATTGATGTATTCATCATGATTCTCACCGGTGTCTTCATACTCTCACTACTCTCAGGTATGTTGGGTTTAGGTGCTGCATTCGCTACTATACCTTACCTCTCATTCTTTATGATTGATATTGTGAATGAGGTTCAACCAGTTGCTCTACTACTTAATGGTTTCACAGCCGCTTTCAGCGCTTTTGGTTTTTCTAGGAGTGGTTTTGTTGAGTGGCGCGATGCTATACTACTAGCAGTAATTACCACGATTTCAGCACCTATAGGATCCCTACTAGTCGAATTTGTACCATCAATATATATCTGGGTAATATACTTCACAGCAACACTCTACTTAGCATACAGATTATTTAAACCTGTTAAAGCATCTGCTCAGAAGAGTTCTAATCTCAAATTAACGATGATCTTAGCAATCCCTATATCAATACTATCAGGTTTCTTAGGTGTAGGTCCAGGATTCCTACTAATGCCAACACTAATACTAGTAGGTTACGAACCTAAGAGAGCCGCCGGTACAAATGCTGTTGCTGTTTGCCCACCATCATTCTCAGCATTCATACCACATATATACACTATGAAGATCTCGCCACCTACAGTAATATATATAGTGATTATAGGTTCTATAGCCTCCTACATAGGTGCCAGAATCACTGCAAAATTCGTTGAGGGAGATACTATAAAGAAGATCTTCGGATTACTAATAGTTATTATGACTGTATATAGATTATTAAGATTCTTCATATAATACACCTTTTATATTATTACTAATGACAAAGGTTGAATAAGATATGAAGTTAATTGACTCTCTCCACACCCTAAAGAGCGAGGCTCTCAGTTGTTAAAAAACTATTATATTGATGGAGTGGAGAGAAAATAGTTTTTAACTTAGTTTTAATACTCCATTGATTCTCTGAAGATCTGCTCTAACTCTCTCCTACCAACACTCGTTGGAGCAACTGCTAATAGTCTCTGCTGTTTAAGAGAACCTTCTACTAGAGCTGGTATATCACTTTCTCTATAACCAACTTCTTTGAGTCCTCTGGGCACGGTCCTCAGATCCTCTATTAATGATACGAGTGCCTCATATACCGCCTCCCCAATCTTCTTAGGAGTATCTGCTTCCGGTTCGTAACCCATCCACTCAGCGATTTTAGCAACTCTCTCGGGAATCACGTGAGCAAGTAATCTAAATGTTGCTGGTGCTGTGAGAACAACTGATATTCCATGTGGGATCAATGGATGTTCAACTTTGTAATCAGGTGGTATATAGTCTCTGACCATACCAGCTATTGGGTAAGCATTTGCGTGAGGGATATGAACCCCTGCGTGCCCGAAACTTGTGCTAGCCAACTCACATGCTAGAAGCATATAATACCTAGCCTCAAGATCATAGCCATTATAATATGCTCTCCTAAGATACTTAGCAGTGTATTTAATAGCTAATTCACTAAACATGTCACTAATAGGATTAGCTCCTTGATAAACAGGTCTATCAGCTGGGGATGGATACTTGGGTCTGGCATAGAATGGTTTAGCGGTGTAAGCCTCTGCTGCATGGGTCAACACATCTAGTCCCGTAGAGGCTGTTACTGTGGGTGGCATAGTAACCGTTAGCATCGGGTCAACAACAGCGAGGGTTGGTCTGAGATATGGGTGGGATATCCCTGTCTTAACACGCTCCTTCTTAATATCAAGAACAGCAACAGCGGTGTTCTCAGCACCGCTACCCGCAGTTGTTGGAACAGCTATTAATGGTCTCAGCGGGCCTGGAACAGGTTTTCCTTGACCAATTGGTCTGTTAACATACTCAAGGATATCAGCGGGGTACTTAGTTAATAGATTAATAACTTTAGCATGATCAATAACACTGCCACCACCTACAGCAACTACACCATCGAATTCTCTCTCCCTAGCCCATACCGCAGCTCTAACCATTGACTCATCTGTAGGCTCGATCTCAACATCATCATAAAGTATTGTTGCTACACCGTATTTCTCTAAACTATCAATCACTTTATTCACAACACCTAGTGAATTAATATTTCTGTCAGTGACCACGAGAATCTTCTTTAAACCAAGTCTAGAAGCGTCGTACCCAACCTCCTCGGAGGCTCCTACGCCGAATTTCATTGTTACAGAGGATATTATGAAGACTTCTTCATTAACATATGTGTAGAAAACCATGGATCAGGCCCCACCCTACTCCAGATACTTAGGCGCCTTCGGATACTTACTCCATAGATCTGGGTCGTGACTAATTACTAACTTAACATTAGGTCTCATACTCCACAACTTCAGAAGCTTCACGCCTCTCAAGAATTCCTCGTAGTTTCCTAGTAACCAACCTTTGCTCTCAACTTCAAGTTCTCTAAGTAGATGTAGGAAGTCTCCTGTGAACACATAGGTGTTTCCACTAACAGTTGTCACCTTAATCACTGTGCTACCCGGTGTGTGTCCACCGAATCTATATAACTCGATTCCTGGTATAAGCTCGATGTACTCATCTGGGAAAGCGAATATGTTAGCTCCTCTTAAAGCCTCAATATCAGATGGTACATAAGCACCTATTTTACCGAGCCATATCATGTAGAGAGCATGTTTAATCTCTTTCTCACGCATAATGAATAGAGGCTTATGATCCTTTAGAACATATGCTTGCCCAGCATGATCTAGGTGGAGATGCGTGAAAATCACGAAGTGAATATCCTCAGGCTTATACCCAGCTAATCTAAGCTGGTTCTCAAGTCTGTTCTCATCCCCGAATTTAGTCATTGGAAACATATTCCATGAAGCCCTAGGCCAAATCTTCTCAGCCTCAGGATGACTACCAGTATCCATTAGAACAACACCATCTTTATGCTCAAACACCGCCCCAGTAACCGGAATATCAACCCATGTAGATTGTTTAGCAACCCCTTTCTCACTAATCACAGCAGGATCCGGTATGAACCAACCCATTTCACCAGATAACACGCCGAAATCTAGAAGAACAATTTTTTAACACCTGTGGACATATAAATCACTCAGATAATAATCCCTACAAAAATATTAAATTTTTACGATTCATTAAATAAAATAATACTATATAAACTATCTAAACATAGAGACACTTGAAACTATGCTTAGATAGTAACTGAGGAGGATCCGGATACTTATCCACAATACAATTGTATTAATAATCCCCCACCAATAATTTCTTGGGTGGCTGGTAATTAGTGATCTGAGATACTCAGCAGTTACTGAGGAAGGATTAGATAAATTATTCTTCTGCTGGGCAAGAATAAGAGGTGGTAAACCCGGTGTTGAGGAGGAATTCATTAGTTGTAGAGCAAGTGATTTTTGGCAGGTATCGGGTGAGGAGAGAAGCTACACTGATTTTATATCGAGGTACTTTAAGCCGAGAGGGTACATAACTGTTTCACTCAGATCTCGTAGAATGTATAGATACGGTGTATTTGAGCTCAGAACAAAGCTTCCTAGATGGGATAATGGACCTGTACTATGGTTCGGTTTTGAAAGCGATGATTTATTCGGTGGTGGATGCATACATTTTGGGTGGTTTACTTCATCAGGTGTGTTGAAAGCCTTCGCAGGCGGCTTTGTCTCGAGGGTTGAGATGGATCTCACAAGGTATGTTCCGAGTAATTATTCCGAGAACTATAATTTCTTCAGAGTAGTTCATAGGAGGAATATGGCTCTCTACTACATCAATGATAGATTAAGAGCCGTGGCAATACTAGCTGAGGGAGATGCTAGGGATTCCAGGATCCTATATAACAAAGATCCATATATAATTAGTTTAACAAGAGATAAACCTAGTGCAGAGATCGGTGTTCTACTAGATATTGATGCTGGTGATATTGATAAGAGTTATGAGTGGAGAGATCTTCATCCATGGGGTCTGAGAGTGTCTGAGGCGGATCCCGATACCCCCGTGATAATTGATCTTTATAGAGAGAATAGTAGTGATCCTGTTAAAGAGATTGAGGTGGTAGATATGTTCACATCATCCCCATTCCCAGGTCTCGCAGACCTAATCAAGATAAATCTGATTGCTAGAGGCAGTGGTAGACTAGTTATTCAAGAGTACACAGGATCTAGATGGATTGAATACGACTCAGAATCATTTAGTGGTGAGAAAATTATTAAGAAAATAATTGAGGAACCCGGCATCATGTATAAAGTAGTTATCGAGCCCGAGACAAAGATTTTTGTTGAGAATAGCTACGTGATAATCAGCTGACACCTGAACCAGTAACTCTTAGCAAAACATATATTCCTACTAAAATAATTATTGATCCATATGCCACCCGAAGTTTTTCTCTGGGAGCCCTCAGAGCTAGACTAGTCCCTAAATAACCACCAAATACTCCGCCTAAGACATATATCAATGCTATACTAGGAATAAGGTACCCAGCAAACGCATACTCCAACCCCGCAACCACACCGAATGTGCCAACACTTATGAGACTGGTTCCCACAGCTCCCGTAATACATAGCCCCGCTGAGAACATTAGACTAGGGACTATGAGGAAACCGCCTCTAATTCCGAAGTATCCACTTAATAAATCCACAACGAATCCTAGGCCAGCAGTTTTGTAGAGAACTGATCTATTGATAATCCTGCATTCAACAACAGCTCTTGAAACCCTATTAATCTCTTCTATAGTGCCTGAACGAGTACTTTCCCTCCTTATAATCATGTATACTCCTAAGACGATCATTGCTATGGCGAAGAGCGTTAATAACTTCTCACCAGATGTTAATCTACCGAGGTAGGCGCCTAAGAGAGAGCCTACTATGCCGAAGCTCGCGAATACAACACCTATGCATGGAGCAATATTCCTCTTCCTCAAATGAATAAACGAGTTAATATAAGCATTGATCCCTACGGCGAGAGCAGTTGTTCCAATAGCTACATGAGTGGAATTAGGAATATTCTCTAAACCAACGAAGTATAGTAGTAAAGGAACTGCTAGAATAGATCCTCCACCACCTATGAGACCTAGAGAGAAACCAACCAAGACACCCGATATAAGTGATAAGATTAGTTGATAGAGACTAATCAATGTATCCACTACCTAGATTATGAAGACGTGATAATATAAAAAAATCTACTTGTCGGGAAGAAATTATATTGATACAACATCAATTCTTGGTTCAAGAGTTTCGTAAGGTATATTAATAATATAGTATGCCCCATTAGGAACCTCTCTCCAACCCCTGATCTTCGAAGGCTTATAATCACTGAAATCCACTAATGTTGACGATGAAAATATGTAGGCTCCGTAGCCAAGCTCCGCGAAGTAGATCTTGTAGTAATCTTTCTTACTCGCATCCAGATAATAACTCCCCACGACCAGTGTTGTGTTATCCTCGGTGTATAACAGCAACCCTATATTCAGTGCTGATTTAACATATCTCTTAATCTCTCTGAGAACATCGGCATTGAATCTATCCTCGATCAACTCTGATAATTTTAGTAGAAGAATAAATGTGTCACTATACCTCTCAACTAATTTCTCGGGAATACCCATTTCTCTAGCAATTTCGTATTTATCTACTGTCCCGTTATGAATAATTGCTATCCTAGACCCTGTCTTGGTATAGGTCTCGAAGGGGTGCACTGATAAGAAATTCAATGGCATTCCTCTCGCGGCGGCTCTCACATGGATCATGTCTATTAAATAAGGATCTGAGAAATCCGTTAAGCTGGTCTCAGGAAGATCCTTGGTTGGTCTATCAATAAATATAGGCTTCAAACTCTTGTACATATAAAAAGATCTTTTACCAATACCTAGGTAAAGACTCACTCTACCCCAACCATCTCTATGAGAAGTCTCGCTCCCATTAGTCAATCTGCTTAGATAAGGATCATATTCAGCGGATCCGATAAGACCTTTAATCAACTCATCGTAGTATCTACTCAAAACACTGTGTCTGCCTAAGCCAACAAGTATTCTACACATTAAGACACCAAATAATCTTAGTTAAAGCATTGATATAATATAATACTCTATAACCAGATTATTCATCTAGCACATAAACGCGAGATCCAAAGCTTGATCCATTACAAAAACCATGTGCATAATTCATCGTATAGATCTTGAATAAGCCGCCTATACACTAGTGCTTCAGAAGAACTTGTTTAAAGCTAGAGTTAATAAAGTATTATTTAAATAGATCATATGTACACAACAGTTCCTTCACCATCAATTACTTCCAAGGCTTTATCTAAGTTGCCGATAATACTGATCCTGCCGGTTGCCTCGGTGAACATTATCGCGGCCTCAATCTTCGGCTTCATAGACCCCTCACCGAATACTCCCTCCTGAATCAACTTCTTAGCTTCATAAACACTAATTCTCCTCAGCAGAGTAGCGTTAGGCTTACCATAATTGAGATATGCTCCATCAACATCAGTTAATATAATGAATCTATCGGCACCTAATCTAATAGCTAGTAAGGCGGATGCTAAGTCCTTATCTATGACTGCTTCAACACTTATTAATCTAGAACCACTCCTCGCAACTGGTACTCCTCCACCACCTGAGGCAATAACAATAAAATCTTTTTCGAGGAGCGTTTTTATAGCTTCGATCTCGTTATTCATGATTGGTTTTGGTGAGGGAACAACTCTTCTCCAACCACCCCTCGGATCCTCTTTAAAAACCCATTTCTTCTCAATAGATAATTTACGAGCCTCCTCAAATGAGTAGAATGGACCAATGAACTTAGTAGGTTCTTTAAAAGCTTCATCCAAGGGATCAACCGAGACAGTATTAATTATTGTCGCAACTCTTCTCTCAAATCCTCTCTCCTCAAGAACATTACCTATCTCTAACTGAAGCATGTAACCAATCCAAGCTTGGGTCATTGCTGAGGCAATATCCATCGTTAATGGAGGAATCTTCTCCCTGGCTAATTCTATCATCTCCATAAGAGCACCGATCTGAGGACCATTCCCATGTGTAACAACTATTCTGAATCCTCTCTCAAAGATATTAACAATAGACTCCGCCGCTCTCCTAACATTCCTCCACTGCTCATCAACATCTCCTCTCTCACCTCTTCTAAGAATAGCATTACCACCTAAAGCAACTACGATCAGCGGCTTCGCAGAAATTATTATCACCATCTAAATAATTTTAATAGGAGTATTATATGATCATAGATAAATAAGAAGAAAAAATGATTAAGGCAATATATATAGTTGAGTAAAAAATTGTTAATTGGTGAATTATTTGTCAACAATATATGTTATTAAGAGAAGTGGTGAAAAAGAAGAATTTGCTTCGGAGAAAATCGTTGTCAGTGTCTTGAAGACAGGTGCCCCATTATCTGTTGCTAGGAAAATAGCAAAGATCGTTGAAGCTAAAATCCTTGAGCAAGGGTTAACAGAGATCTCTACAAAAGATCTTATGAAACAAGTACTTGAGCTACTTAGGAAAGAGAATGAGGAGTGGTATAGGAATTGGATAATTTATGATAGAGCTGTTAAGAAGAGGAGAGTGGAGGAGTAGTATAGGTGATGGTCTAAGCAATTAATTCTAAAAAGATTCTTTTTCGATATAGATAGGCGGTAAAATTTTTAAATTAATATAATTATTCAATGGATTTTCATGGAGTTAGTTTCATGAAGATAGTTTGGGAAACCCATATACCTAAGGGAATATATTCTAAGCTATACACTCCCTGGAGAAGAGTTAATTTCGAAGTCAATTTATTATCAAGGATCTTTAGAAAATATAATGCTAAGAAAATAGTGGAGTTTGGATGCGGCATAGGGAGACACGGGTATCTTTTATCGAAGAGAGGATTCGATGTATTGTTAACAGATGTTATTGATTGGAGATATGGTGTTGCTAAGAAAACATTTTTCAGAGAATACGATGTCCTGGAAGGAGGTTTCATAGACATATTCGATGCAGGATACGCAATTAACCTACTCATACTATTTGATCCTGAGAATATGGTTAGGGTACTGAGAAACGTGAGGGAGAATATTAAG
>CAZFDB010000028.1:0-3182 GCA_964517475.1 uncultured Desulfurococcaceae archaeon
CACCAGGATCCTTTCCTCTTGAAACTGTTACTATTATAGATGTTGAGACTAGATCAACTAGATCCCTGATCACATCATTTTCTCTCTGGATATAATATGATTCTTCGAAATCAACCCCATAGATCTTTTTGCCCGAAGCAATAAAATTCCTTGGGTTGCAATCCCCCTTGACTACTCCGGTTGTGTGAAGCTTCTTTAACCAATTAATTACTTGTGGAAGGATCTTCTCGAATTCATCTAGGGGTTTCTCAACTAGTGTCTCGCCCTCTATGTATTCGAGGTATAATGCTCTACTACTTGTGTCTATAGATATTATTCTCGGGATCTCTGATGATATTGATGTGTTGTGGAGATATCTCAGTATCTCTATCTCACGATTCATATTTTCTTCGGAGGAGAATATTTTTCTTATGATTAATTTATCGCCTATCTTGATTAGTGACACACTATTCTTTCTACTTGGGAATCTGAGGATCTCGATCATCTAAATAATCCTCTTACTAATTATTTTTCCAATAATCTCCAGAGCCCCCATCTCCAAGATCATGTTGAAGCTCGGCTTCACCATCTCGGAGCCTTGATTGAGCCTGATCATCATAGTAACATAATCATACTATAAATTCATAGTAGTGATGCTCAGTTCATCAACTATATTTTTCGAATATCTATTTCTCCTAGCCCTAATCCTCGGCTTCTCCCCACGCCTAGGTGTTTTGCTAATGCCAGGGTTTTCTCAGCTACTCTTCTTATTCTTGGATGATTTATCTTCATGATTACGTGTCCTCTGAAACCTTTTGTTTTTCTTATCTTATCCTTCTCGTCTCTACCAATAATTATTGTTTCGGGGATCACTCTGATATTTATTACCTCGGTGAATATTGTTCCTAGCACAGCTGTTTTGTATACGTAGATATCATCTTTGTCGTTGGGGTACGTGAATTTCTTCTGTGGCGGGGCTGCGTTGTTCCAAAGCTTCATTGTGTAGGCTATTAATACTCCTGGTACGGGCATGAGTAGATTAGCTACTGGTAATCTCTTGTACTTAGGCTTATCTGAGAGTGAGGGTGGCATCATTAGTTTGGGTGATAGAATTGTTGGGGTGATGAATCTGATAAGGATCTTGTTAGACAAATCAATACTCAAATGATCAAGGTCAGAGACCTCAACGGAGACAACCTCAATATACACAGAATTCCTAGCAGAACCATACTCAAAATCAATCTTAGCGGAAGATGCATTAAGAACCTCACCAAGAACATCGCTACTAGAAACAAATGAGACCCTACCAAAATACTCAACACCACCGACAAGAACCCTAGGAGAAGAACCACCCCCAGAACCAGATGAGTAGATCCTTAAACCCTCGCTACTATAAAGATTAGAGATAAACAAAAGCTTATACTTATCCCTGGAAAGAGAGAGATCTCTTAGAAAACCTAGGAAGCGACCAGAGTCAATAAGAAACTTAATAATCTTAGAAGAGAGAGGAGGAGAAATAAAATCTCTCTCAAAAACCAACCTCAAAAAAACATCAACCACAAACCTCTGATCACCCATATAAGAAACCTCACACAAATGCTTTTCCTAGATCTGTTAATCTATAATATGATTCCCTACCTACTCTATTGAAAGTTATTAATCCCTGCTCTCTTAATTCCTTCAGATTTCTGAAAAGTGTTGCACGAGGTATCCCGGTATCTTTCAGAATATCTTTGTAAGTGGTCTCTTTCCTATTATGAATTGATTTTATTATCTTTCTCTTATACTCATCTAAGAATACTATTTTGAATAACCTTGGATCAATAGTTATTACATCTGTAAAATTCTCTAACTCAACCTCAACAACTCCTTTAACATTTGATATTAAAAAAGCTGCAAGTGTCGCCAGGATCAATGCTCTCATACCACCACTTAGATTAACTACGTATTCTGCTTCACTACTACTAAAACAATTCTCTCTGATTAACGCAACCGAATTATAGAAATCACTTATATTCACTCTATAGACATAGACCTCCAGATCTCTTTTAATCTCATTATTCAAATCCTCTTTCTCATAACTCCTCAGTATAGTTTCCACGAATTGTTTGATTGTTAACAATGCTTTCTCAGCCCGTGAATCGATAGGCTCAGCTGTGACTAAGTAGATCTTAGAAAGATCTCTGCTATGTCTAATTATAGTTCTTATAATAAATTTCTCGTCGAAGCCTACTGTAGCTACTAAAATTGTCATCTCATTTCCCAATTAAATTATGAATTAATTTCTCAAAATCTATTCTCTTGACAGAGTACTTCAGAAATAGATCGGTGATCTCACTCTTCTCAAAAGTTTTCTCATCAATGATCTTAGAAATACTTATATTATCTCTCAAAAACGCCCTAGGATCATTTATAGATACACATACATCTCTATTTAAGATTGCTGATAAAGTATCAGTGATATATATGATGAATGTTATCATAATAGCAATTGGGTAAATATAAAACTTGGAGAGTTGCATTATATATCTATCCCTGTGATTGAATAGATTCATTTGTGATTTTATTCCTATTGATGCCCTCATTAAATCCTCGTTGCTGAGCTTCTTTATGTTATCAACTAAATTATCTTTGATTAACTCACTATATAGATCAGATGATTCCTCAATACATCTAGTGAAGTAGGTCTTATCTTCCTCAATCCTAAGTTCTTTGAGAATCTCATCTATTCTCAGATCTTTTAAACTTCTCATAGAGTGATGATGGAGAAGAATTGATAGTGTAATAGGGGCTGAGTACAGGATCGATATTATATTAGTACCAGGATGCGAGTGTTTCTTCACTAAGGTATCGATATAGTGATATGCTATAGCCGCTGAGATCACTTCGTGATTAGGAGCTGTGCAATTCCTTGATAAACTGATCTGATTCTTCTTTGTACACTTACCTAAATCGTGGAATAAGACAGCTGTTTTAACAGGATCAATGATTTTCGAGATATTAACTCCGACACTTGATCCTCGTATTTTCATTGATTCATTTTTTACGTAGCTTATGTAATCACTGAATCTCTTTTTCACCGTTGCGTAGTATTTGTTAATAACAATGTTTTCATCAATCATATAAATCATTAATTTTATATGATCGGAGTATCTCTCGACACAAGTATCTATCTTATCCTTATTACACCCCGAGATCATATT
>CAZFDB010000028.1:3192-9191 GCA_964517475.1 uncultured Desulfurococcaceae archaeon
CCTCTCCTAGTTCCTTTCTCTGAGCCCCTCACCATACACACCTCCATCGTATAACTCTTCACTTATTGATACTGCAAAATACACTTCTTCCTCTGATAATTGCTCTGGATACCTTTTTAGACGTTTTAGGACTTCATTATTTACCCCCCTAATCTTTATGGAGCCATCACTTCTATGAAGAACTAGGACGTAGATGTCCCGAGTAAACCTCATGATCTGATTGATGTATCCGAGAAGATCATTACATGACATGTTTATGACTCTTTCTCTAGATTTACTTAAGTACTCTTCTATGTTCTCGGGATAATCTTTTGAACCGATCCATACTTGGCATAGATTATCATCTCTTAATTTAAATATCTCTTGTAGAGACAATGATTCTCTGGATGTATAGAATGGATCACTTAATAACTCCCGGATATAGAGGTTTGACACTAAACTAATCTCTTTATCACGCCAGCAATTGTCTATGAGATCTGAATATCCGAGAACATTACTCTGATCATATATCTTGGGTAGGTGCCAATTAATTCCACCACCAACTCTGGATACGACCTTCTCAATATATCTCAGAGCACATTTAACTAATCCTGGATCATATATCCCGGATCCTTTCTCCAAGGTATTCTTATCGTAGTATAAAGCCCACTCACCCACTTTCTTCGCCCCCCTCGCTAATCTACCTAGTCTCTGTATCAAAGCACTTGGTGGGGCGGATTCGCTTAGCATTATATCAAAACTTATATCCACCCCAACCTCTATGACTTGTGTTGATACCACAATAATACCGTTTCTCGAGGCTATCTCTCTCAACTTCTCTTCTTTATCTTTCTGTGTGAATCTGGATGTGAGTAATATTACTCTATCTCTACCCTCTCTATCAGTTAGGGCCCTGAATATTTTCTTAGCCCCGGATACTGTGTTGCTAACAACAGCGATCCTTGGATTAGATGTGGTAGTAGATTCTCCGTCTAATGACTTTCCTATGATCTCCACTAACTCATCATAATTATCAGACACGTCTATTAATCCTCTCCCAATCTTCTCAAATCTTTTCTCCGACTCAGATAGGTAGAAAAGATCTTTTTTGACATAGCTGGAGAATTCCTCTGATGAATAATCGATTATATCAACCCCATTACCACGACTCCTTAAATCACTCACTAGATCCTGTAAAATTTTTTCTGGTAGTGTTGCTGTTGATAGTATAAGTGGTGTGTGGGTGCTGGTTAAGTAATCTATTATGCCCACATATATTTCACTAATATCACTATTCTCACTCATTTCTTCTAGAATAAGATGCGCTTCATCAAATATATTTGCTGAGTAATGTATAAGAGCTCTCGGGATCTCGTAATGACCATAGGATCTTTTTGATGCTATTTTGGGTATTTCTTGTAGTGGTAATTTAATAATATTATAGTAATACGTGTCGTATGTGGTGAATATGAGTGAGCCTATTAGAAATGGTGCTTCGTGGACACCCCCGTAAAGTCTCGCAATAATTTGGTCAGCTCCTGTCATGTATTGATTGTTTCTAATTGATCCGCTGATTAATTTATTGAATCCCTCAACAGATCTTTTCCAGAGATCCTCTATAAGACTCCTCGTAGGAACAACATGCATCACATTTATATAAGGCGCATCTCTGTTAATTAGAGAATTTAGAAAAAGAACATGTGTTATAGATGTTTTACCTATACCAGGAGGAGCTCTAATTATAACATTTACACCTTTACTAAGATCCTCCTCCAATCTCTCAAATACCTTCTCCAAAAACATTCTCTTCTCCTTAGCACCATAGAAACCCTTGTCCACCAATTCCTCGTATAACTCGGTTAATCTGATCCTTTCTATAGCTTCCACCCTGTTAATCCCTTAATTATCGATGAAATGCAACGTGATGTAATGATTCTCTGATACGACTCCTCCTCAGCAATTGTTCTCGCAACGTAGTAAGAGACAAACGCTGGATCCTTAGCTTTATTAATAGCTTCGTAAATGTATGTCAACATATTAACTATCTTCGGGTCATCAGCATTTAATGCTCTTCTACTCAATCTAAAGAATCTTTCAACACAATCATCATCTAGATCCATGAGGAATCTCAGGAGAGCATCGTTTATAACAATATCCTCTCTCGATATCTCTGTAAAAGTTCTTCCTTCAAAACCTATTCTATGAATTCTTATAATAGGTGGTCTTCTCATAAGATCAGATAAGATTCCCTCATCTACTTTAAATAATGTGCTAAATTCCTCACGTAAGTTATATTTCATCAGTAATTCTGATTCGATGAACTTTCTGTATTCGTTGGTAAGCAGTCTCCTAATCAATATGTGGTTTTGGATAATACTAACGATCATTGGCTGTGTTGTGAGGTTCTCTAGAATATTCAGTATATTCATTGATAAATAGATTTTGACTATTGATCCGCTGTACAGATCATATGTACTCATTAGTTCTAGTGATGCTCCACTATAATTTATATGAGATAATGCGTATCCCAGTAATATTAGTGTAAGCCATTTATCATCGATCTCTATGCTGAGATCCCTGTTATATGGTTCTTGGAATGTTAATGCATTCTCATATAACTCGGTTTTGAAGAGTTGGAGCATTGAGAATCGTCCACCGCCACCGAGTAAAGAGATTTTGTTTCTCTCCACATACACATTTAATGTGGAATTCGCTAAATTACTCAGATCCTTAATAAATACCTTAGCTAAGTCTCCATAGGTCTCAATATTACTGATTATTGACCCAACGATTTTAGATTTTTTAAGTGTTCCCTTATCGTTTGTGTGTAGTCTAGGCCACCTAACATTAGGTCTCATTTTAAGATCCATTAATTTAGATGCTGTGGATGCCGCTTCTCGTAGTATCTTAACTAGGTTTGTAGAGCATATTTTTATTTTATCACCTATTCTGATAATATTTATTTGATAACCGGTATGCTCAGCAACTAATGTTAAGAAGTTTATTGCTGTGATTGTTAATTCCTTGATCAATAACCCCTCTGGTGGCAATTTTATGTCAATGTACTCCGGACAGTTCTGAGCACTTATGAATTTGATCTCTACAGGATCACTCTTCAACAATGATTACCTCGTCACCAACTTTATAAGCCTTTGCTGAACCCGAGATCAATGAAACCTTTGAGCATTGGGGTTTTAGAATATCTGTTCTGTAGAAATATATATGTTCTCTGAAACTAGCTGTGGTGTAATCCCCGATCTTATTCTTCTTATAATCAACAACTATTTCTTTTAGAAAAGGTGTTTGTTTATCAACCACATCTATCAACTCACTCCATGTTGAGTAGCTTATGCACTGCTTCTCGGCTTCCTCCTTACTTATCTTTGTAGCGTATCCATAGGAGCTGTTTAATACTGAGACTATTCCGTATGAGCCTCCTAATCTACTGATCGATAGTGATGCGATAAATAAATCTTTCTTATCCCCCTCAGTTAATCTCTCGTCATTGAACAGGTATATTACTTCTAGATCTGCTTTTCCATCAATTGTATTCCGCAACCCCTTATAGGTCTTACCGATCGCCACTGCATCATATTTCGTGGTTTTCTCTCTTTCTCTGAACCAATGGATCCTGGATATATCTGAGTAGGGTATTAATGGTGTATTTATCTTAATATTTACTGATAGAATCTTTTCTCGCACGGTCTCGGCGAAACTATTATTATCTATCTCCTCCGGCTGTTTCCTATGTATTGCTAATCCATATGCTAATGACCCTATTAATGCTGTTGGTGGCGGTGCTGTATATGATTCTCTTGTTTTACTAGTGACATATTTTCTGCTTGTGAATCCCCAGTGAAGCAGTATTTCTGTTTTTATGAAGTATCTATTAACGCTACTCATATCTACACCAGTCTCAATCAACAATATTTGTTGCATAGCTCGAGTGCTTTATCTATTAATTTGCTGAGGAACTCCTCTGGATCCCTTGTCTCTATAATCTCTATTTCACCGGGTTTCTTCGGGGTTTCTCCGTAGACCAGTACCTTGATCTCTGGTGTTACTCCTATTTTTCTTAGCATCTCTCCG
Organism: uncultured Desulfurococcaceae archaeon; assembly: GCA_964517475.1. GTDB lineage: Archaea > Thermoproteota > Thermoprotei_A > Sulfolobales > AG1 > WYEN01. The sequence goes on from CAZFDB010000028.1 coordinate 7,261, forward strand.
TAGCTATGAGCTCTATTCACTGTGTCTTGTACATAGCTTTTTATCTGTGCTGGTGAGACTGTGAAGTTTGTTGGGTGTGTCACTGTTGCTACTGCTGAGACTATTCTTTTAACTGGTGTGAATCTGCTTAATTTAGCTCCTAAACCTGTTCCTAGGAATAGTGCTTGTAGTGCTGCGGTTGCTATTGATACTCTTCTAAGTCTCTCATTTCTGTCTACGACATCTTCCACTCTGACTAGTGATGTTCTCCCGATACCGCTTAGATCTAGTGATATACTTAATCCATAAATTGTTGAGCTGACCTCTACGTAGTATATCATTTGTGTAGCTCTTCTCTCTTCAGCGGCTCCTCTCTCTTCTTCTCCTCTCCCAACGGTTTCTGAATGCATGTGTCTTGCGTGTAGTTGTGCTTCTATGGCTGTTACATCAATTGCGTCGTATACTGGGAGCATGTATCCTGTGTATAGTCTAGATGTTCTTTTAACTGGTATGTCCCCTGTGTATAGGAATCCTCCTACGTCGCATACTATGCTTTGTTTAACTGCTATTTTCTCGAAGTCATGTTTGATTCTCTGTATATCTCCGATTTCCTCGGCTCCTTTCTTTGATTGTTTCTTAATTTTGTATTCATTGATTAATTTATTGAGTTCTGGGGTTAGGTGATTATTATCTGCGAATTTTATGAATTCTCCCCTCATATCCCACTCGGTTAATGGTGGATTTGATGGATACATTATTTTTGATAATTCAACTAATGCTCTCTGATAAGCATTTGCCACTGCTTCTCCACTTACTGCTGGGACATACACTAATCTGTAGCCAGCATCGGTTGATATGATCATTGGAGCTTTTCTATGCTTGGTTAAGTTCCCCACGGTCTCAACCGCGTTGAATGCCTCGACATTAACCTCTACTCTAGCTGATAGAGAGAGGAACACCATACGCATCACTCCCCGGGGTAGGCTAATGCTCTCGCCGCGACTATCTTAACTATACTCATATCTTTCTCAGCTAATGTTAATAGATCCTCAATTTCCTTCTCATTAGGCACATAAACAGGTTCTCCTCTATCATGCTCACTCCTAAGATCTCTCATAATCTCACTCACAACTTGCCTCAACGTGATTATCGAGTACGCATTCGCTAATCTATCTATGTACCCATAATTCCTATTCACAGCGAAGTATCTCAGTGCTCTACTAATATTTTCGAGAGATCTCTTTTTCTCAGGTTCTAATTTATCAAGAAATATCACATAAATCACCGAATAAACAATATGAATATTAAATAATAAATATTCATTATGAATAGGCATGATATCAATACTAAAAAATGATACCAAAATAATACTCAACAAACTATTTAACTAAATAGAATCATTGATAAATAAATACAAATCATTCCTCACTCTTATTAGACACCAATAGTTTTTAAAATACTTCAAATACTCAATACAGCACCAATAACGATTTAACTTAGATTGATCTGCAAAAGTATCATTTTTTGATACTGATACCTAGCCTAGGAATAATTAGTACTCATACGTTCTACAACCATAATACTGGAAAAATTCTTGATCATGAATCGAGTCTAGAAAAAGTTGTCATAATCATAAAAACTCACTTTCAAATTCTATAATAGATCTTCACTAACTCTGATCTTCAGAATAACGCCCTTGGCATGCGCACTTTCAATTCTATAATAGATCTTCTACCCACTATAATCTTGTAACACTTATCGTTTTCTACTCTTTCAATTCTATAATAGATCTTCTACTTATATTTGGAGACCCCCAAAATGGTGAGGCCAAAGAGCTTTCAATTCTATAATAGATCTTCATTCTCGGAGGGTGTTGGAGCAGCTGTGGATGATTACACTTTCAATTCTATAATAGATCTTCCGATCCATCGTGTAGAATCATCTCTTCAATC
>CAZFDB010000029.1:0-9080 GCA_964517475.1 uncultured Desulfurococcaceae archaeon
ACCACTATGATTAATGGATTAGGTGTGTTGGGATGGGGTGTCGGCGGGATTGAGGCTGAGGCCGCGCTTCTTGGAGAACCCGTTATATTACCAACTCCCCAGGTCGTTGGTATATATATTTTAGGTGAACCAAAACCAGGTGTTACTGCTACTGATATTGTTCTTCACGTAACAGAGCTTTTGAGAAGACATGATGTTGTTGGTAAATTCGTAGAATTCTTCGGAGAAGGATTGAAGAAATTAGATATTCCAACTAGAGCTACTATAGCTAATATGGCTCCGGAATACGGCTCAACCACAGGTTTGTTCCCAGTTGATGAAGAGACCCTTAGATACCTAGAACTCACTGGGAGACCTCAACATCTCATTAAGTTAGTTGAGAAATATTTCAGAGCCCAGGAGTTATTCGGGTCTCCAAAAGAGGGCGATATAGAGTACTCACGAATAATTCAACTAGATCTAGGAGAAGTAGAACCTGTAGTCGCGGGTCCCTCACTACCCTGGGAGAAGAGGAGATTATATGAGGTTCCCTCAACATTACTTAGATATATTCAGGAGAGAAATAAGAAGAAAGGTTTATCTGGCTCACAGATAATCTCTAGAAAAATTGTGATAAACGGCTACGAGTACGAGATCAAGGACGGAGACATCATTATTGCTGCGATAACAAGTTGCACAAATACTAGCAATCCTGAGGTAATGATTGGTGCAGGGCTTCTAGCGAAGAAAGCTGTGGAGAAAGGTCTTAGAGTACCTCCGCATGTCAAAACAAGTCTAGCACCAGGGTCTAAGGTAGTGACAGAGTACCTTAAGAAATCAGGATTACTGGGATATCTTGAGAAATTAGGTTTCTATGTAGTAGGCTATGGATGCACTACATGTATAGGCAACTCAGGTCCTTTATCAGAGGGTATTAGTAAAGCATTAGTTGAAGACGGGATAATTGGGGTAGCTGTTTTATCAGGAAATAGGAATTTTGAGGGTCGTGTACATCCTGATGTCAGAGCTAATTATCTTATGTCACCAATTATGGTTGTTGCATATGCTATTGCGGGCAACATAATGAAGGATTTATCTAAAGAACCATTAGGATACGATAGTGAAGGAAAACCAGTTTATCTCAAAGATATATGGCCGTCAAAAGAGGAGATTAATGAGATAATTAACAAGTATATATCCAGAGAAATATTCATAGGTAAGTACTCGAGAATTGATGAGGAGGCTCCTGAGGAGTGGAAGAAACTTAAGGCTCCGATAGGAGCTGTTTATGAGTGGGATGAGGCTAGTACATATATAAGAAAACCACCCTTCTTCGAAGATTTTGATCCTGATAAGATACCTGGGATCTCTGATATCAGAGGAGCTAGGATCCTACTATTGCTAGGAGACTCGATAACAACAGATCATATATCACCTGCAGGCGCAATAGATCCGAAGAGTCCTGCGGGTCAATACCTAATATCCAGAGGGGTTAAACCATCAGAATTCAATAATTACGGTGCTAGAAGAGGGAATCACGAGGTTATGGTCAGAGGAACTTTCGCTAGTAAGAGTCTGAGAAATCTATTTTTAAAAGATAAAGGCATCGTTGGGGGGTACACGATATATAGCCCAACAAACGAGATCCTAACAATCTATGAAGCTGCTATGAGATATAAATCTCAGAACACACCTCTATTAGTTATAGCCGGTGAGAACTACGGCGCTGGAAGCTCAAGAGACTGGGCTGCTAAAGGACCAAAGTTACTAGGAGTCAAAGTAGTTATTGCTAAGAGTTTTGAGAGAATTCATCGTAGCAACCTGGTGGGGATGGGTATAATACCGCTACAATTCTTGGAGGGGGAGGGATATGAGGATCTAGAATTAGATGGTTCTGAAATAATAGATATTATTGGATTAGAGAATGCTAAGCCTAGAAGTATTGTTAAGATGATCTTAAGAAAACCTAATGGAAGAATTATTGAGAAGAGACTCATACTAAGAATCGATACTGAAGCAGAGATGAATTACGTTAGACACGGAGGAATACTTCAATACGTCCTGAGAAAAATTTTGAAGAGATATGGAGAGAAATGATTATCTTCGATGAATTCAGAGCCCGAGGACACCCGAATATAACGGCGAGACATAGAACAACTTTAGAGATCACAAAAGAAGATTATCTAACAAAAAGAGGTGATTGTATAATTGCAATTAAGTCTGAGAAAAGTGTAAGAGATCTGGATGAAGAAATCAAAGAAGCCGTTAGAAAAGGATGGCATATTGCTCTCATAATAAAAACAAATGATTTTGTAGATTACACAATCGGTGTCGGAGACCCCATGTTAACATTAGATGATCCTAATAGGTTAATAATTAGGAAAAGCAGATATATAGATAACAAAACACTCATGATCAGAGCAAATAAAGCAGCCGTGGATCTGAATAGGAAATTGATAGAGAAACTTAGGAGAGAAGACGCTCTGGTTAATATCAGTGTAATTGGTTCAGATAACCTAAATGAATTAATGGGGTATATAGATTCATTAATAAAAAATTATTTGTTTAATAAAGGATTAGGTCTTTAATTTATTTACTGTTTCTTAGCCGCTCTCTCAAGGAATTTCCTTGCTACCTCAGCCTCACTAGATGGAACCTCTTTATGGCAGAACCACCAATCGAAACATGTGTACTGTCTTAATCTTTCCTCGGCACCTTCTCTCGTGGTTGGTGGTGGAACTATTACTCTCTCCCCAATTAATTCATTGTTTGGCCAATTAGCTGGTATGGCAGCTTTGTATTGATCTGATATTTGAAGAGCTTTTATCATTCTCAGGATCTCATCTATATTTCTACCTAGCTCTGCCGGGTAGTAGAGAATTGCTCTAATTACACCGTTAGGATCTATTATAAATACTGATCTAACTGTATGCGTAGCTGACTGAGCGTGAAGCATACCTAGTTTAGAAGCCACGCTCCCCACGGGATCTGCGATTATTGGGAATGGTATATCAACACCGACTTTCTCTTTAATCCACTCAATCCATTTGATATGACTATAAGAAGAATCTACGCTGAGACCTAAGAGCTCAGTATTTAATTCTTTGAAATCTTGGTATCTCCTAGCGAAAGCTACAAACTCTGTTGTACAAACTGGTGTGAAATCTGCGGGATGGCTGAAAAGCACTAGCCATTTACCTTTGTACGTGTCTGGTAGTCTTAGGAGCCCTTTTGTAGTCACTACTTCTATTTCAGGGAATCTTTCTCCTATCGTAGGAATTGTTCCAGGCATGTCTCACACCTTTTATACTTAATTAGTCTTATAATTATGGTTTAGAAGCTTATAAATTTAATATTCAATTGAGAATATTGATCCCGCTTAGGGATATAGCAACACATATTTGTTCTAAAGATTCATGAGCTGCAACATTAGAGATCTTTGACAACACATTTTATAATCTCTCCTACCCCGAGTATAGATACGAGGTTGATTTATACGGCTATAATATACGTCTGTAGAAATTGCCACAATATCCTATTAATTTTTGACAGACCAGGACATGAATACGGTGTGGTTCCTTCCCCATCAGATCTTAAGTACAGATATCAGTTAATTAAGTGTCCGAAATGTGGTAGAGAGATTAGTTTCAGTAGAATAGATCCTATTCAGAATATAACTATTGTTAGAAGAGGTGAGGCGTTAAAAATCTATGGTAAATAATCATAATTATAATAAATGGCAGATATTCTACTATCGATTTTCATGATTAGTATAATAAGTACAGTAAATGTCACAATCACCGATACTATGGAAGGTATATAAAGTATACTGAGAATATTTACAGGCCCGTTTCCACGGATAACGAAGTGGTTATAAAACCATTTATCTCCAACCTCACATACGCCTCCTGAACATAACAATAGATCTGTTACAGCACTGCCTTCTCCTTTTATCAAGACACCATAGTTATCATATGACGTATTTATCAATAATATTAATTGAACAGGGGGAGCTTTTAAACCCGGGATCGAAATTAATCCACTGAATGTTAGAGATCCTTCATAGTTTCTGAGACTGTAATTAATTATATAGCCCGCATAAAATAATCTATTAAATAGGACACGTATCGTTTCATCGACTATGGGAGCAATTATGTAATTAGATGATTCTTGCCCTCTAAGAACCACAGCTACAGCCTCAGACGACGTGGTTGTTAAAATTCTTGAAGTAGATGATCCTTTTAAAAGATCTGCTTTGACAGTGAAGTAGTAAGCATCATAGTTAGACGTTATAGCTCCATAGACAGAAACCATCTCCCCAATTGCAACAACTATGGTTAGAGTAATCAGTATGAATCTAGTTATGTTACCCAAAGTTCTTCTACGATAAGTGAACCATGGCATGTGATTATACATAAAAGATATTGATTGATATAAGACATTTGGAAATATATCCTCTCTAACTCTTCTAGCCAAGAAAACTGTTGCTAGTATTCCTGCTAAGAAACCCCCTATATGAGCAAAGAATGCTACTCCTCCTAATTGAAGATAGCCATAGATTACTTGAAGCGCGAACCAGGATAATATGAAGAACGTTGATGAAATTATTCCGCATAGAGGTATTATAAAGAAAAAGAAACATACGCTCATTCTAACCCCAGGAAAAAGTATTAGGAATGATCCCACCACACCACTAATAGCTCCTGATGCACCTAATGCTGGTATGCCTAGATTCTCTAATCCCATGAAAAATATCATTGCAGAATGTGTTAATGATGCAATAAAACCTGAGAATAAGTATAATATAAGATATTTTACTGAACCCATATACGACTCAACTGCTTTACCAAATACATAGAGGAAATACATATTGAATATAATGTGCAGAGGATAACCGTGTAGAAACATTGATGTAAAGATCCTTAACCAACCGTTAAGATCCGTGAGATACACGGGCACGAAACTATATTCCCAAAGATACTTCTGCGAAATTTGAAGAAAAAAGTTGCTATAAGATGTTAATAAGTAAATGATTGTGTTTACGACTATTAATATGTAGGTCACGTATGCTCTTCCACTTCCTCTAACAAATGTTTCCCCAGGAAACATGATATTATCTACTCTATGCTAAGTCACTTTCGTGATTTTAAAAATATTTCTTTTATAATCATATGTGCTCGAACAGCGTCTTCTAATGATGGTGTCTCCTCATCTTTACCAAGTATCTTGTTCCTAAAAGCAATTAATTCAAGTGCTAGTGGCTCAATATTTTTTTGAAGATTTATAATCTCTTTCTCTCCTCCTGATCTTATCATGATTAAATCAGAGGATACGTAATCTCCCTCATAAGAAAATCCTTCTTCGAAATTTACATATATTCTCCTTATCTTGATATTTGGTATAGGATCAGCTGTTAAATGAGCTATGCAGTTCTCGTATCGTAAATATATATTATAACTTTCATCATCTTCCAATCTCGTTATTAAGGCGTCAATAATCTGAGCATTTTTATTAAGTAGATAGTTCATGAGATCTATGTCGTGGATACCTAGATCTAGAATAATACTACTACTCTTATACCTAGGACCTCTTCTACCTGATCTTTGAGTTATTATGTATATAGGATGAAGATTCTTTGTATCTATGAGTTCCTTGAAAAATCTTGTTACAGGATCGAATCTAAGTATGAATCCAGGTACTGCAATAATATTCTTGCTATCAGCTATTCTCTTTAATTCATAGACTTTATCAATATTGTCGGCAACGGGTTTCTCAATAAAAGCATTAAATCCATTCTCTAACACTACTCTACTAACTTCATATAACTTATTGATACTCACCGCAATAATCACACCATCTATTTCCTTATTCCGCAATATTTGATCAATTTCAAAACATGGTTTGATACCACTATATTGAGATGAGATCTCTTTTAAACGTTGCGGATCAATATCATGTACACATTCGATATCACCAATATCATGTGTTTTTATAACTCTAACTATATTCTTACCCCAGTAACCTGCTCCAATGACAGCAAATTTTGGTTTCGTATTCCTCACCTAGACATAATCTTGATACCAATTTATTATCTTTATAAACTGTAGTTGAGAATCTATAGATTATTTATTAGCTAATTAACATAGTAGGATATTGGCATGTCTCTAATGAGTGAGGAGTTTATATCGGTCTCAGGAAATAAATTCGTTAGTAAATACCCTATAATTGTAGTAGGTAAGGAGAGACCTTTGACCTATGCCACAGAGATTATCATTAGACTAAATCAAGGGGTTGAGAAAATAGTGATTGTTAGCAAAGGCAAGAATATTAGTAAATTGGCTGCTGTATACAATATTGTTAAGAGTAAATTAAGAGAGGTGCTTGAGACTGAGGGTATAGTGATCGGATCTATAGAAGCAACTAATAGAAGATTAATCTCGTATATGGCAATTCTTTTAAGTAGAAAAATATAAGTCTTAACCTAAGGCGTTAATATAATGTCTGGAGATAATCAATTAATAAGAAGTGAGGAGAGTCCATCAAAAGAGCAACAGAGGATTGAGAGAGCGAAGCTTTATCCACAAATATTCGCTTTAAAAGATGTCAGCTCATACAGATCTAATTGTCAATTTTATGAGATTAAAAACGTGGAGATTAGAAGAGATGTGATTATAAATGTTGCTTATTGCAACATATTGAATAGATATTTAACGCTATATGAAGCTGTTTACTGTGTTAGATACTGGGATAAATGTCCTTATAGAGCGGTCCATAACATTATTAAAAGATCTTCTTCTCCTTAGCTTTATCAAGTATCTTGAATATCTTATCTACCACATCATCAGGATCTCTGCCGAAGATCATTATTAACGGTTCCTTTCCATGCTCTCCATAGTCAATTACTGCATCTGGAATATCTCTTATTCTCTCAATAGCCACTGCAATACCCCATCTAGTTGTTCCTCCCTCAATTCTCTTGACCTCCTCAGGCTCTTCTCTTCTATCAAAATACGAGACTTTAAATTTTAATTCTCTTAACAACTCCTCTAGTTCTTTAGAATAAGCAATGTTTATACCGGATCTCATAGATGGTTCATAGCTCATTATTGTTAGGACAGCTCTCGCCATATGACTAGAAGCTCCAGGTGTAGGCTGTCCTGATGCTCTAGCTCTCCCCATATAATTCACTATTCTACCAGGTATCCCAATAACATCCCCGGTATCTTTGGCTAGGTGGGCAGGTGGTGAATAAACAAAATTTGTCTGTACCTCTGGGATTAGGTGAACAAATTCTTTATCTCTAATCATCAGTCTCTCTACAGCTCTCTCTAATTCTCTCTGAGCCTTATAAATCTCTGCATATAGATCTATGTTAGCAGATGGGTTAACAGGGCAATGTCCCTTTCCAATCTTATATGACCTTAATATGGCGTTGTATATAAACTCCTTAGCCCTAGCCACAGCTTCAAATACATCGTATCCTTTCGCCAAATACCCTGCTATAGCTGCCGAGAAAGAGCATCCGGTTCCATGAGTGCAACCCTCGACTCTAGGGGTCTCATATTTCTTTATTACACCATCGTAGTATAATACATCAATACTCTTCTCACCACTCATTAAATGACCACCTTTCACAACAACGCCTCTGACACCATATAGATCAGATATTTTCTTCGCTGCTTTCTCGGCATCATCTAAAGTTCTTATAATTATACCTGATAATCTCTCTGCCTCAGGAATATTAGGAGTTGTTATCAACGCAATCGGTAGTAGTTCTTTAGTTAAAACCTCAACAGCTTCCTCAAGAAGTAGTCTAGCACCACTCTTAGCGAATATAACAGGATCCACGACTAACGGGAAATTATATTCCCGGACAACTCTAGCCACTGTTCTAACAATCTCTGGATTGCTAAGCATACCTGTCTTGGCAGCATCCACACCCATATCTTCAGCAACAGCTCTTATCTGCAACTCAACCATCTGAGGAGGGATGTCGTGGATACCAATTACTGAGTATGTGTTCTGAGCCGTTACACTTGTGACTGCTACAAGACCATGAATACCTAATGCAGCGAATGTCTTGAGATCAGCTGCTATACCAGCGCCTCCTCCACTATCTACACCAGCAATTGTTAAAGCTGTTGGGACAGGTTTCTTATTCAAATACATATCACCTAAGATAAGATGGATAGTTTAGTTATAAAAATTTAATAGGTCTATTATTATTTCTCTAAACTCTGTATAGAGTCAATTATATCATTAATAAGTGTAAAGATCTCGTCTAATGTAGATCTACAGGACAATAATCTCTCATGTGAGCAAGTAATAGATATAATTATTCTCCTATCTCTAACCTCAATATTTAATAAGACCCCCTGAGGAATATCTATATTATCCGGTTCTAAACTTCTGAGAATAGTCTCAGCTAATTTCTCATTAAATAATTCAATTTCAGTCTCAATCTCTAATCTCAGCATATTTCTCTATCTCCACTATATCCTTATAAGTGTTCAATGCCATAAACATCCCAGTGATATTATTTACAGACTCTGTGGTAAAGGTAACATTCTTACTCCGAGGATAAAGATACTTATCTCCACATCTAATAACCAGAGGATCACGGACAACACCTAAATCTTTTAACACAATATATAGTTCATACACTAGATCATGATTACAAGAAGATATCTTAATATTCAGTTCTAAGATCTTTAAATTATTAATTTTATGAGATGTTACCTCATAGATCTTCTCATTCACTATTCTACTGATCTCTTCCACTAAACTCTCTAATCCTTGTCTGAATAAATATGCTAAATAACTTATTCCTGAGATCCCTGAGGCTATGTAGACAGCGGTTGATGCAATATCCTTATTAATAAATATATCTAATGCACGAATCATCTCATACGGATCTATAAAAGGCGACGAATCGAAATACGGTTTGCTTCCTATACTCAAAATATTCGTTTTCGTAATACTATTAATAGTTTCGCTGATTTTTTGTAGATATTCTCTACCTCTACCAGACCCAAGTGACTCTAGAATAGTTTTCACGCCACCTCTGTTACCTGAAACCCCTGGTATGAAAGGATCTATTG
>CAZFDB010000030.1:0-9049 GCA_964517475.1 uncultured Desulfurococcaceae archaeon
ATCTCAAGAAGTGCAGCGAATCTTATCTCACCAGTAATGTGGGAGTGGGCTACGGGGAATAAGGCTTATGTTGAATTTGGTGGCGAGATAGGACATGTTGATATAGCACGTAAAGTCTCTGGAATGGTTATTGCCCCAGCTACTGCGAATACTATTTCTAAGATCGCTTATGGTATAGCTGATACATCGGTTACTTTAACAGCTCAAATAATTCTGGGGGTAGGTAAAAAACTGCTTCTAGTACCCGCTATGCATGAGCCTATGTATAGATCTCCGGCTTTAACAAAGGCTCTTGAGATATGTAGGGAAATAGGGGTCTCAATACTACCACCAGTTATTGAGGAGGGAAGAGCTAAATATCCCGATCCTGTCTGGATCGCTGATAAAGTAGAGTCTCTAATATTAAGGGGCGAGGATCTTAGGAGCTATAGGATCCTCGTGACCGCGGGCCCGACAAGAGAGTATATAGACCCTGTGAGATTCATGTCTAATCCCAGCACCGGTAAAATGGGTGTTGCGATAGCTTCAGAGGCATATTACAGAGGTGGTGAAACAAGACTAGTTCATGGACCATTGAGTGTTTCCGTGAATCCTTGGATTACTAGAGAAGAAGTAGTATCTACTGAAGATATGTTAAAGACCGTGATTAGAAATATACGAGAATTTAAACCAGATGCTATTATCTTAGCGGCTGCACCAGCTGATTTTAAATTCTCTAGAAGAGAGGGTAGTAAGATCCCGTCGGATATAAGTAGATTATCAGTGGAGTTAGAGGCCACCTCAAAAATAGCTTCGATTGTGCGTAGAGAAGCCAGAGAGAGTGTAGTCGTGGGTTTTGCTGCGGAAACAGTTTTATCAGAAGAAGAATTAATAGATAAAGCGCAGAAGAAGTTAGAGAAATACGGTTTTGACATGATTATGGCTAACTACGTTGGTTTCCCAGGAACAGGTTTTGGGTATGATACCGATGCTGGTGTATTACTTGACAGCAATGGTAGAATACTTGCTAAAGGATTCATGCTTAAGAGAGAGTGGGCTAGAATTATTCTCGACCATGTTAAAGAGAAATTATTTAAAGGATCTGTATAGTCTCTATATAATAATCTTAGTTATTATCTCCATCAATTCGATATTGACCAAACACTTTAGATGCTAGAGTATGGCGAGTATCTATATATTTTAAAAGATGTAATAAAGTAATTGTCTAAGGTGTCTAATATCTCCGAGAAAAAATATACTTGTATAGTATGTGGTAAAAAATTCTCGGAGGGTCAAGGAATTATTATTAAAGTGCGAGGCATAATATTAACTTTTCATAAGAAAAGTTGTTTTGTCAAATTCTTCAAGAACTATGTAGATATAGTTGATCCTGAATGCTTCGAGAAATACGCTAAAAGATTAGTTGCTGAGTACGAAGAATTAATTAAGAAAAAAACTATTCACAAAAGATTTTTAGAGGAGGAGTGAAGAAATTATCAGGAAAATATATTATAGTTTTCATAGCTAGATATATAATGAGAAGGATAAATCTATGGCAAATAAACTTTTAAGATACATTATTTTCAAAGGTTTCTCAATGTTCTTAGTATACTTCGTGTCTCTAACATTATTCTTCTTCTTCTTTAGAATAGCTCCAGTAGTGATCGGTGGAGGGAATCCTCTGGCTCCTGCTAAAGCTTCATTCGATCCTATTATTGTGGCCGCGGGATCAGCTTTACAAGGAAATCCTGCAGGAGCTATTTGGATAGGTTATATATCTGCTCTATATGGATTTGATAAACCATTATTCCCAGATCAATTACTATATTTCTACAGGAATATATTCACATTTAATTTCGGTAAGTCTCTATATACTTTTAGACCTGTGTCTCATGAGATACTAATAAGACTACCATATACTCTAGTTATCTACATCGTTGGGGTCTTAGCCCCTGTGTTGATAGGGTATAGTCTAGCTATCTATAGTGTTAAGAATAGGGGGAGATTTCTTGATCTCCTCATAACGATTTCTTCTCTTATGTCATATGTTGTTCCCTCCTACGTAATGCTTCTACTACTATACTTTTTCCTAGGATACTTACCTATTGTGACAATAGGGGTCAAGATTTTTCCATTACCTGTAAGGACTCCTATCATAACCGACAAATTAGGTGTTGAGGAACTATTTTACTTAGCTTGGTATGTATTGCCCATATATATAGCATTGATCCTAACATCTTTTGGTCAATGGGCTTACTATCTGAGACAGTTGCTGGTCTCGGAATCAGAGAAAGACTACGTGGTATCTGCGAGAGCTATTGGTTATAGGGAAGATATTATTCTTAGAAAAGAAATAACTCCTAATATTCGTCCACCACTAATAACTTCTTTAGGCTATGCTATACCAACAATCTTTGGAGGATCAATAGTGCTAGAGATGTTAGCCTCATGGCCTGGTGTAGCAACTTTTGCTTACAACGCTATGAACCTCGGGGATTTCCCATCAATAATAGGGTTCTACGTGATCTCTTCAGCTCTTCTAGTTGTCTCGATATTTTTAGCAGATATCTTAATAGTAATATTAGATCCCAGAGCAAGACCGAGATAAGAAACAAATATATTTCCTCGGGAAATTATGAACATGTCATTTGGTGAAAGTTTGATAAGTAGCAGAATAATTGTTTTAGGGACTATAAACATAGATCATTTCGCCTACGTAGATAAATTCCCAGAAATAGGAGAATCGGTAGGAGATGCATCTTATTACAAAGATTATGGTGGTAAAGGTCTTAATATAGCAGTAGCTCTTAAGAGACTGGGTCTAGAAGTTTCACTAATCGGTTGTGTAGGAGATGATTCTTATGGATCGGAGATCCTGGGATTCCTGCGAAGTGAGAATATAGATATATCTAATATTAAGATTAGTAGAGGTATAACAGGGACAGCCTTTGTTATAGTACAGAGAGACGGGAGAAAATCTATTATCTCGGTACCAGGAACAAATTACTCAGTATCTCCTCACGACATAGATCAGATATTTGCCTCGTCGAGAAAATATGATCTGTTGGTAGTCACATTAGGAATTAATTTAGAGAGTGTCAAGAAAGCTCTAGAGATCTCTAAGAACAGAGGTGTAAAGACGATCTTAATACCATCTCCCATAAGAAAAATATCTATGGATCTATTAGAAAACATATTATTACTCAGTGATTTTATAATTCTAAACGAGACAGAATTCAAAAGAATCTTTTTAGATACTTTAAGGATATCAACGAGCAATGATCTGGTGAGAGCTATTAGAAGCATTAAATTATTCGAGGACAAAACAATAATCATTACTAGAAGCGAATACGGATCAGTGATCTATGACAGAGACAAAGTATATGAGATACCTTCTCACAGAAGATCTACACTATCCATAATCGATACTACAGGTGCGGGAGACGCTTTTGTAGCTGGGTTCATATACGGGTATTTATGCACGGGGAGCTTAGAGATATCCGGGATTTTAGGTAGTCTTAATGCTTATCTAAAAATCTCTCGAAGAGGCTCTTCATCTGCTATGCCATATATCAATGAACTTGTGAACGCCCTTAAATCATTTAATATGAGGAATATTCTAGGTACTCTACACCAAAAAAGATGTTTATAGCATATATCACAAGACTGACCTCCTCCCCGCCCCGAAGATCGAGGCTTTCAGTTGTAAATTAATAAATATAATTGATCAGTACGCGAAGCCTTTCTTCATCGATCAGTTCCCGGATTCTTCTTCATCTCTAAAAAACTACTCCTCTTCTTCATGAAGCTCTGTAGGGGCCTCTATAGGAGGTGCTTTAACTCTACTTCTTATAGTATTGGTATGTTTTAGAGCTTCATCTTCAGACACGTATTTAACAACTGCCGCTGGGCTAATACTCTTGATATTATCTAGATCTCTTATGATCTCACTTATAGCCTCCTCAGGTTTCTTATTCATTAACTTGACTCTAACTTTCTCGAATATAATTGGGTTAGGATAAATCATAACACCACGTTTTATATATAATTCCTCGTTATTTATTATCGTTGCTAAGACACTACCATATTCATTACCCCCTAACTTAAGAACATATACAACATCCTCATCCTCTGTAATCCCTAAGTTTTCTACAGTGTATACTAATCCTTTAGTCAGCATCTCTTTCCACATACTCTTCAATTTATCCACATATCTATTAACCTCCTCCTCAGGAACTCTCCTAAAGACCTCTACTCTCAGTGTCTCAGGTAGCCACTCAATTTTATCTTCCTTAACTCTATAGTTTATTCTTATTCTCACTAAATCTGTCTTCTCTATCTTTAGATCCTCCACAATTAATCTGTATAAAGCGCTATTTAACTGAGCCACATCCCTAGGTATTGCTTCACGCAGAGCTTTGTTTTCCTTTATAAGATCTTTTAATTGTGCATAGACTGTTCTTCTTATCTTATCTGAATATGTCGCAGCCCATATATAGCCTGTGCTTAATAATCTCTCTCCACCACTAGTCTCAGGAACCATGTGATTCCCCGATTAATATTATTATCTTTTAAGGATTATAAAAATAAAGAATCGTAGAAATGAGTGGAGTTATCTTACAAATGAAAGCCTCGCCCTTTAGGGCGGGGAGGAGGTCAGCCGAGATCTGATAAGTTATAACGAACGAGGAGTCATATTATGGCTTATTAAGAGAATATTTTCTTAAAAGATCTTTGGCAAATCCGCTTATCAGAGAGTCTCTTTTTTCATAATCATAGTAGTTGATCAACTCATAAAATTCTGAGCGGGTCATCAGCGTATCAAGATTATCTCTCTGAGTACCTTTCTCTAAGATCACTTTAAGTATTTTCTCAGAGGCTTTCATAGAGGCTCTGAATGTCGTTACAGGGAATAAAACTATTTTGTATCCTAGTCTCTTTAATTCCTCCACAGATAAGAGAGGGGATCTGCCAAACTCTGTCATATTGGCTAATAGAGGAGCATTTATTTTCTTTGCGAATATCTCGAATTCCTCTCTCGTTTCTAGAGCTTCGGGAAATATTATATCTGCCCCAGCCTCAGCATAGATTCTTGCTCTTTCAATAGCTTTATCTAAACCCTCAACAGATCTCGCATCTGTTCTTGCTATAATAAGAAAATCTCTGCTTCTTCTAGATTTTGTGGCTGCGATAATTTTCTCCACCATCTCTTCTACTGGAACAACTTCTTTACCTGGTAAATGACCACATTTTTTGGGTAAAACCTGATCCTCTATCTGTATCGCTGACGCACCCGCATCTTCTAATTCTCTAACCGCTCTCTCGACATTTAGAACTTCACCGAATCCTGTGTCTGCGTCTACGATTAGAGGTATATTGATCTTGCTAGTTATATATCTAGTGAACATAACCACTTCAGTAAGTGTGATGAGACCTAGATCAGGTATACCTAATAATCCTGTGAGAGCTGCCCCGCTTAAGTACACGGCTTTAAAACCTAATTTCTCAGCTAACATAGCTATTGAAGGAGCATATACTCCAGGGACTACTAGAATCTCTTCTTTCTCGATTAATTCTCTTAATTTAGTCTTATTGTTCATAGAACTACCATTAGTTATGGTTTCTTATCATAATTTATTAATTATGCATAATACATCAATTATTGGATATGGCGAGAATCTTTGTTTGTGATCCGTGAAGTGAGAAATGATGAGGATATCAGGAGCGCGATTGAGATAAATCTCAAGACATTACCCGAACACTACCCCGAGTTCTTCTGGAGAGAAAATGCTCTTCTATGGAGAGATCTTTTCCTTGTAGGAGAGATTGATAATAAGATCGTTGGTTACTCTATGAGTAGAATAGAGGTGGATGAAGGTTTCTTCAAATCAGATATAGTTCGTAGGGGGCATGTGATAAGCATAGCTGTTTTACAAGAATACAGAAGAAGAGGTATTGGGAAAGCTCTTATGATTGAGACTATGAAAAGAATGAAAGAGAGATACCATGCTGAGGAGATTATGTTGGAGGTGAGGATCAGTAATTATCCCGCAATAGAACTCTATAAGAAACTCGGTTTAATGATTGTAAGGATCATTCCTAGATATTATAGAGATGGTGAAGACGCTTATGTAATGGCAAAGCCTCTCTAAGAATTCTCAAAGATCCTTAGAGCATAGACGTCTCCTGGAGACATATCTTGGATCAAGGGGCTCTCGTATATTATATCTCCTTTGCTATCATAGACGTATAATTTCCCTTCACCGATAAAATGTATTTTATTTTCATGATAAAGAGGAAATAGTATAAGTCCTCCTCTCGTATACCCTTCATAAACTACTCCATTAAAAATCAACTTAACTCTATAATCCTTAGGAACATTTGATATAATCACTGAACTACCTTCTAAAGCATATAGATATTTCGAAGGTATTATCTCCTCTACACCATTATTTCTATTCCATCCAAGTACTATGTACCCAAACACACCTGTGTTATAATACTTAATCTCTATTTCGAGTAAGCCCTCATGCAGAAATAGTTCATTGGAGTAAATCTTTTTTGTAGCCATGTTGTCTAGAGCGTCAATAACAATTTTCTTATTCAATAATAACTGTGCTCCGTCATCTGCTTCCACGAAAAATCTATATACACCTGATTTAGGTATCTCGATTAATCCTCTCCATTTTATCACCATGTTATCTATATATACATTAGGCACGGGATAATCTTCATAAAATATAAAGTTTATCTCAGGATCTATTCTATTAAAATCATGATACGTCTCTATATTCTCGAAGATCTGTTCAATATCTTTTAGACCCAGGTTATTTAGATCAGGAATATTCTTATAGTATCCTCTTAAGCCTTGTGTTAATCCTCTTCGAAGTCTTACTAAGATATACTTCACAATCTACCCTATACAATGAGCTTATTCATAAAAAGTTTTTAAGAATTACGAAAACTCTGTGATTTTTAATTAACTTGAGATAATGGTCATAATCTATAACTTAAATTATTTCGAAATTAAATTATTTAATGATTATTTGGTGTCTTTGATATGGATGCCCTAGATCTTATGAATGAGGGTTTGAAATACGCTGAGAAACTAGGTTTGAAATACGCTGATCTTAGATATCAGGAGTATGTATACGAGTTGATACTAGCTGAGGATAGTAGTCTGAGAGAATATTCGAGAATTACGAGAAGAGGTATAGGGGTGAGAGTGTTTAATAATAATTCATGGGGGTTCTCATCAACTAATATCCTTAGAAAAGAAGATCTTTTAAAAGCCGTTGAGAGAGCTTATTCTATAACAAGAAGTTTCCCGAGTAATAAGAGTATATCTGAGAGAAAAGTTTTTAGAGAGAAAATTTCATCATTTTATAGAAAAGATCCATTTGAAATTCCTCCTGAAGATAAAACTAAGATTGTTCTGGAAGCCAATAAACAATCAATTATTAACTCAACTATAAAATCCGCTGTTACTAGACTTGGTGTCCAGAGAGATAGGAGAATAGTATTGGCTACAGACGGGGTATATGTGGAGGTTTCATCATATCTAGTGGGATTAAGCCACCTAAGCGTTGCTGCCGAGGGAGGTAATCGCGAAAGAGTTTTTGATCAAAGATCTATGGTTGCGGGCTGGGAATTTATTGAGAATAATGATTGGACCATGTTCACTCGCGAACTAAGCGAATTAGCACAGAAAGCTTTAAAAGCACCTATGCCTAGGGCTGGGAGACATAAAGTTATTTCGGATCCGGATCTAATAGGTTTAATACTTCACGAAGCTTTTGGACACGCTTCTGAGGGAGATCTAGTTTCGAGTGGGACATCAATACTTAAGAATAGATTAGGCGAACAAATAGCCTCCGAATTAGTTACGATAGTTGATGACGGAGTTGTTGAGGGTGGGTATTTTGTGCCGTATGATGACGAAGGTAATAAGAAGATAAGAACAGTGATCGTGGAGAAAGGAGTATTGAGAGGATACCTAACTCATCTGTCATCAGCCAAGGAATTAGGATTAGAGGTGACCGGGAATGGGAGAGCACAAGATTTTGAGAATATGCCTATTGTTAGACAAACAAATCTCTATATGCTCTCAGGAGACCATTCTTTTGAGGAATTGATAGAAGATGTTAAAGAAGGGTATTATCTCTTAGGTAGAGGAGCAGGGGGTGGTCAAGTTGATACAAGTGCTGGGACATTCACATTCGCTGTCGGTCCATCATACGAGATCAAGAATGGCGAGATCAGTGGTTTAGTAAGATCTACCGTGGTATCAGGTTTCATACTTGAGACACTTAAAGGTGTAGAGGCTGTTGGAAAGGATCTCAAGATCGAGACATCAGTGTTTGGTGGATGTGGAAAAGATGGGCAAATAGTCAGGGTCGGTCATGGAGGTCCTCACGTTAAAATAAGATCAATGATTGTCGGGGGTGTGTAAGTAAATGATTGATCTCGTGCGTATCATTAAGAAATTAGAGGAGAGAGGAGTTTCGGAAGCGGAGGTAGTTCTATGGAGAAATAGAAGATTCAGAGTAAGTTTCACTGAACAACCCAATGAGTTATTAGATCTCGATACACTCTCATTAGGTATTAGAATAGTGATTGAGAGAAGAGTAGGTGTATTAGGAATCGAGGATGTCTCCATGGATAAAATTAATGAGTATATTGATCAGGCAATTAGTATAACAAAGACGTCTCCGGAGGATCCGAATTGGAGACATCTAAATAAGAAATATGGAAGAACAGAGGTGCCAGGCACCTATTCAAGAGAACTTGAGTATGTGAGTTATGAGAAAATATCTAAGATAATTAAGGAGATAAGTCAAAGCGTTAAAGAAGAGGACCCCAATGCTTATATCTCTAGAGGAGGTCTATCGATAAATAATATAGAATTTAGCTACATAAACTCTTACATGAGTGATTCAATTAGTAGAAAAGAGAATCACTTTAATCTATACACATTAGTGAGAATAGATACAAATGAGGGTTCGGGTAGCTACTCTGATTTTGTTTCGGGAAGATCATTGGAGAAAGATCTGGACACCCATGAATTCGG
>CAZFDB010000031.1:0-8993 GCA_964517475.1 uncultured Desulfurococcaceae archaeon
GGAGTCATAAAAGTCATAAAATAAATAAATATAAACAACCATGAACCACTATTTACCTCTCAACGGTTTCTTATCCACCGCCCCCAGCTACGGGAGTTCATCCGCACCCGTCACCGGGTGCTTCATCAAGCCCCCCTCGCCGAAGACAGCTTCATTTTTTAGTCCCCCTTGCCAAGCTCATCAAGTTCATCCCATCGCTAAAATTTTACATGTAAGGTTATGAGCCTTTCTCTAACAACTTAAGCACTACACGCAGAAAAAACTCACAGATCACGAAGAGATTATGAGGAGATAAGGCTTAGATAAAAACTCTGCCTCAGCATATTTAGTTGCCTTGAGAACCTTAAACCAAAACAAATAAACAAAACAAATAATCATGAAAAACGAAACAGCCCTATTTCTCTGGAGCAGCGATTCTTGGCATTGAATATGTGGAATCTGTTTCGAAGAGGGATTAGGTTAATATGATTTTGGTAGAAATAGTCACGAGATCGTTGAGTACCTCATTATTAGGGTTTATTATTAGGATTATTAGAGACATAAAAGTATAAAGTATAATAGGTGTGGTTTATGGGTTATGAAGATGAGTTCCGAGATGTTCATGAAGGTGGAGAGTTTTCGTGGCTTCAGAGAATAGCTGATTATATTAAATTCAGAGGTTTTAGATATGAGGCTCATGGAGATAATATACGCATAATATTTGGAAGAGGATTCACAATAGATTTCGGTAGTGAGCCCGGAGGACTGTGTTTCTACACAAGAACGCTTCTGCCTCTAGGAGATGATTATGAGGAATTTAATGAATACCTAGAACTATACAAGTTATTTATTAAAATAACATCTTTACTTAAGAGACCGGTTAAGTACTACATAGATGAGAGTTTGACAAATTATGTTATTCTGAATGCTAAGAGTTGTTATGAAACTCCAGATGAAATAATTAAAGCTATTGATAGATTCTATGATTATTTGATAAGCCATGAATGAGATTATTTTCAGATTAATTATATTTGGTTTAGAAGATTTCTTCGTTGCGGAGCATCTATGTAGTTTCTTAATGAATAGATTTGCTGGATCTAGATGCTCCTACGAGTTCTTTGAGAATGTACCGAGAGACTACTATGATTATAGGAGGAGGCAGTTCAGAGCCGATCTACTAATAAACTTCTTTTCTGAATTCAGAAGCTCTGAAAACGAGATTATTGTTGCTGTGGTTAATGAAGATGGGTTTGTACCAGGACTGAATTTCGTGTTTGGATTAGCTGATCCTCTTGGCAAAATCGCGTCTGTGTATCTCAGGAGACTATATAAGATACATAGCGTGGTGGACAATGTTTTTCTGGAGAGATTGAGGAAAGAGATTATTCATGAGATTGGGCATGTCTTTGGCTTGGGGCATTGCAATGATCCTAGGTGTGTTATGAGTTTCAGCAACTCGATACTGGATGTTAATTATAAAAAAGATCTCTTCTGCAACAAATGTTTAAACAATTTATCAAGAAAAGGTGTTGTTGTTAAACAATAGGCTGTGTTGCGCAAGTCATTGTTTTATTAGATAAATAAGTGATGCGAGAGACATTAATTGAGTAATTGATGTGTAGATAATGGCGACAATCCTGTCCCAGATCACTATAGAGAATATGAATGCTCCAGCTGTCCATGAGATCCCGTATAATAATCCGAAGACACCATAGGCAAAGGCTCTCTTCTCAGGTGAGACTAGATCTGCTATTGATGCTCTCATAATAGTTTCGTAGCAACCCATAGTAACACCCCAGAAAGCTGCTGAGTAGTAAGCGAATAAATGATTAGTTGGTGTATACATAAGAATTAGCAGTGCTAGAAACGCTGAGATTGGGGTAAGCAACAAACTCTTGAATCTTATTTTATCGTATAGATACCCTATTGGGAACGCCACGATCGCGTCAACTAACATAGCGATTAGATAAGCAATAGCGATCTCCGGATCACTTAATATACTCTGGTTTCTTAAGTAGTAAGAAATTATCATCCAATGAACATATCCTAGTGAGAGAAAGATCATTGAAAACGTGTATATCCAGAATCTCTTTCCCAGTCCTCTGAGAGAGATTTTGGGCACCGTGATCTCTATGCTCTCTATCTGTGGATAGAGTCTATTCGCTGAGAAAATGAATATGATGGATAATATCCCAGGGATCAATAGTATGAGGAAGGATTTTGAGAACCCGTATAGTGATATCGCCACAGCAATTAGTGCGGGTCCTAAAACAGCTCCGACCTGATCCATTACCTCATGTAAACCAAATCCCTTACCTCTACCAATATCTCTTGTTATCTCAGCAAGTATGACGTCTCTAGTAGGTGTTCTTATACCTTTTCCAACTCTCTCGAGGAGATATAGTATTGTGGCTATCTCCCAGGTTCTTGAGAAAGCTAGTAGTGGTAGTGTTGCTGTGGTTAGTACATAGCCAACTATCGTGAAACCCCACAGAACTGCTGAGGATGCGAATATGGATGCGAGTAATCCGCTGAGGAATCTTAATCCGTAGCCTATCAAATCTCCTGATCCAGCTATGGCTGACCCGATTGGTTTAGCCCCTAAATACTCTAGATAGGATCCTCCAACAGATCTAGCGCCTTCATAAACCATATCAGCAGTTAATGAGGTTAGTCCTATGAGAATAAATGTTAGAATTATTCTCCTCGAATTAATTTATTCGTCACCAATGAATAGATATGTGGGAACTGAAGTTAAAAAAGAGCAGTGGATTTATGATTTAAAAGAGTTGCTTCATCTACTCTCTTCTTCTACTTTTAATTATTTCACTTATAATCTTAAGATATATTCCATGTAGAACTAGGAAGAGTCCTGCCAGCGCTGATGCTAAACCAATTATGCTGAGAAACAATATATTTGTGAAACTAGTTAAGGATCCTGCTACTGTAAGAATTACACCTATCAATACTCTTTTTCTCCACATAATTCATCTCCTAACCCCTCTTAATCTAGGTTCAGCATATGTCTCTAATGCTAGTCCTAGGAATATGAATGTCATAGATGTAATTGTTATCAGTATCCCTGGTGGAAAAATCCACCACCAATAAGTTATGTACCCTTTTAATCTAGCATCCGCTAATATACCTCCCCACGTAGGCAGTCCATGTGAGATACCTAGTATAGCTAATCCAGCCTCTGTAATAATTGCTCCCGGCACCGAGAGGACGAGGCTTGCCAGTATATAAGGTGTTAATTGAGGTAGTATATGTTTAAACATTATTCTCCTATGACTCGCACCAATTGCTTTTGCAGCCTCAACATATGTTTCTCCTTTAATTGATAATGTGAATGATCTGATTACAATTGCTAGTCCTGGCCAACCAAATATTACTAGGATCCCTAGAATAATACTTAGTAGAACCCAACCCTTGGTGACAGGATCTTGTATAGCTACTATGAATGAGGCTGTCTGAACTGCTGAGGCTATAAGTACTAGTAGAGGTAGAAGAGGTATGTTCCCGAGTATATCAACGGTTCTCTGAATACCCTCATCAATTAATCCTCCGTAGTAGCCACTTATTATACCTGCTAAAACACCTATGATAGTTGATAAGACAGCTACGCTGAAACCTATTGCCAAAGCGATTGGGAAACCATATAGTAGTCCTAGAGCGAGATCTCTCCCCAGGTAATCAGTTCCCATGAAACCATAGCATGTTCCGTATATAACTAGGATCAGTGAAGACGCCGCTGGTGTAGGTGGTGTTATGATCCCTGAGTAAATTATGCTCAAATCAAATAAGTATTTGCCGGGAAGTATCTCTGTCTTACTAATAAATCCTTCTCCGGTAACATTCAGGACATTCTGAAAAATAAGTTCCTGAGCTCTTCCCTGAATAGATAATCTATTAATAACTAATCCTTTCTCTAGATACTGAGCTGTTATATCTCTTGATAACAACTCACTATTTAATCTGAATGTCATCGTCACCTTACTCTGGTTCGGCTGAGGGATCAATGTGGTGTCAAAGAGGTTATATGTGTGGTTATCAGGTCTAGTCACCTTTAATAATACCTCAACATTATTCGCGGTTGAGGGAATTGTTAAGTCTATTGCTTTAACAAGTATGTTTCCAGGAACTCTGCCACTGTTTTTAGGAAGTTCATATGTGTATCTATACGTGAGTGTCACTGATGATGATCCTATGTCAATCAGAGGTCTCTCTAAAACAAGGTTCTTCTCAATATGTGGTAGACATTGATAACCTAGGTACTTAGCCCATTCCGGTGGGACATTGGGAGGATTCATTTCCCATGTCTGAGGCTGTGTCCATTTCGCAGGTAGATCTGGTGGGATAGTTGCTAAAGCATATATTGACATAACTATTAAGAAACCTAGTAGCACAAGTGACAATCTACCTGCTAATTGAGCCAATATATATTGTCTAATAAAATTAATTAATGAGTAGAATTTCATTACCAGACTCATCAATACCTCACCCTAGGATCAAGTAATATATAGAGGATCTCTAGAATAAATCTCGCGATTACGTAGACTAGCATGAATACATATGTTAATCCAAGTATTGTTGGTGCATCACCTGTTGTTATCGCAGCATAATACAGAGACCCCATCCCAGGCCAATCAAATACAGACTCGGTTATGATGAAGCCTCCGATGGTTCCTGCTAATCCCAGTATTATATAGGTTGATATCGGTGGCGCCGCGGCTCTCAGGATATAGCTTCTATATATAGTGTTCTCAGACAATCCCTTTGCCTCGGCTACGAAAACAAAATCTTCTCTAACGATCCTTATCAAAGTGGCTCTTATAACATATGCTGTTCCGCCGAGGAAATTAATCACGATAGTGACTATGGGGAGCCATGCATAATACATTAATTGATTTAATGCTCCAAGATCTCCCTGCATCAATAGATTTATTGCTTTTATAGCTCCTCTACCACTTGGAGGAGCAATATTAAGCATATATGCGAAGTAGAATATCATTATTAGAGACATCCACCAGAGAGGAATCGCGTTCATAACAGCTGCGTATCCTATAACGAATCTATCTAATAAGCTACCTGGTTTAAAAGCTGCTCTCGGACCAATGACTAATCCTAATAAAAGTACAATGATCTCAGCCACAGTAATCATAACTATTGTTCTTGGTAGAACAGTTAATATTGCGTCAGCTACTGTAAGTGGTAGTTGTTTACCTACCACATTAGCTACCTCAGGACTCTGAACATCACCTAATTTAAGTATAAGAACATTTAATGCGAGTGGCAACACTCTCACTGTCCAAGGCTTATTTACTCCGTATAGATCCTCGAGCATAGATCTGTATTGAGAAACTAATCTATTCAGATCCTCAGCACTCATATTAGGATTAACTCTAGTCAGACTCTCTCTATATGCTCTAGTCTCCTCAATAATAATCGCGTTCCAGATCCTCAGATCATATCCTGTGGCACCAATTATGAAAGTTGTTAAGAAAACAACTATGACCAATGCTATAAAGAGTAGAATTGCTCTTCTAACAATAACTCTGGCAACACCCATATGAGACAAGCCCGCAAGTAACTATTAGACTATGAGTATTTTTAAGTATGAGAATGAAAAAAGTTTTTGTTTCAAAGATCTTTTTATTAATAACGCTACTTTACTTTCTTCTAAGCAACAGAACTAGTACTAAAACTAGATCTAGTATAGCTACGCCGAGCACAGCGTAAACAACTGTTGATAATGAGCCTATGTCGGATTTGACACCTGATACTTCTTTACTTAATTGATCAATGCTCTGAGAGTTTTGAGTAACTCCAGCGCTTACGGCATCTACTTTTCTCTCGAGGCTAGATACTCTATCAGATAATGTTATGAACTGCTGATTTGTAGCGTTTATTGCTGTACTCAGATCCGATACGCTCCTACTGAACGTCTTCGATAGATCGCTTAGAGATGTTAATAGCGATGTACTGACTGACTGCAGAGCTTGTGATAATGATGTGCCTAGTTGACCTAGGCTTCTCTCTAATTCTTGTCTAACACTCTGGATCTGCTGAGCTGTTGAGTTAGCTAACTCCTGTATACGCTGATTCGTTGAGTTAGCTAGTTCTTGCAGTGCTTTCTGAACTGATTGCGCGAATTGTTGAGCTGATGCTGGTGTAGCCTCCTTACTTATTGATGTGAAGTCTGGTAATGCCACATTCTCGCTGAATGCAAGGATCTCTGTTCTATATAAGTAGTATGGCTTCATATTAGTAGTTATATCAGGTGATAAACTTATCACATATACATTAGGTGAGGTGTTGGTGGCTCTGCCCGAGGTCACCAATGTTCCTGTCTGAACCTCGATCACTAAGTAATCCACTACGAATGGTGGTTGACCTGTTAATGTTATGGTTATATTAAATGGTTGACCAATGACTAGATCTGATACATCGACCTTGACTATCTGTGTTGGTAGTGGTTTACCGAAGTACCAATCACCTAGTTTGAATGGGTATGTTGGGTCTCTAAATGCTTTTAGTACAAGTACTTGGTTATCTCTATCGAATGAGTCTAAGTAGAATGGGCCTTGTGAGACCCATGCACTTCTATGAGCATCTATCCATGATACAAGAGCGTTTACTCTACTCCTCCACTCGTCAGCAGTCATATAGCTTCTGCCATCAGGTAGAGTAAATAGGCTTATTGGGATACTACCAGCTAGTGCCTGAGCAACTGACTTAATATCACTTGCATGATCGCTTAAGACTAAGTTAATTACTGGTAGGTTGTATCTTCTTGATGCTGTGGTGCTAAAGGTGTATTTCATGAGATCAAATACTAAGACGTTCTGAGCATATAGGAGCTCGGCAGGATTGGATAAACCGACAGCCGCGTAGTCAGCAATATAATCTGGTGAGAAGTGGAAGTAGTCTACATAGACCTCCAGGGTCTTAGTAGCCTCTATTATCCTGTATCCCTTAATAGTATCGAAGTAGTCTTTGTTAGGTAATGCTATAGCTGGTTCTCTAGATGCCTTAGTCTTGTTGTACACGAGATCAAACCATAGTGCTAGGTGAGCAAGCACGTCTCCCCAAGTTATTGTTATTCCATGATGCCATTTAGTTCCTATTAATTTGGAGAAGTCAAATGATACTTTAGAAACTGCTGTGGAGCCTGGTCTAACATTAACCCACTTGCCTGTGCTTGCATCCCATATAATGGCGTCTGGTGGAACCTCTAACCTTCCTGTTGGACCAGCGGTCTCTACCTTATATGGTGTTCTGAATGGTATTGGCATTCCATTGAATGGGTGTCTCCAAGTCGGTGGGTCTCTGGTTGCCCCAACAGGATCAAAGCTATAGACATCTGTGAATCCACCGTATATGTTCCATATAGTTCTTGCTGTGTAAACCCATAGATGACCTAATGATAAACTTGTTTTACCAGGCACATACATCTCTCTGTAATTGAATATTCCTCTTAGACCAGCACCCAGATCATATGTGACACCTTTCACCTGTGTTGATATTGGGTATAGATCGAATCTTGTTGCAATCCATGCTCTTATCGAATCCTTTATACATAGATCAGTGGCTGATCTCAGTAGACTCTCCCACTCAGCCTTATCCTTGTATTTCCCGAAGTAGATCTTCATACCCATATCATCAATAGCGTCATTCCTATACCACCACCACTCGGGTGTTTGCCAACCCGGCATATATCCGAACCATGGTGCACAGAACTGATTCACTGATCCAGAATCATATTTTTCTAAAGCTCCCTTACCCCAGCCCTCGGTATAGATATGCCACTGGAAATCTATAGGATTAGTATCATAAACTTTTGCTAAAGCGTCTCCGAATGTGAGGTATTGTCTATTTATTGTGAAACCAAGTTTCTCTAATGCTCCAGCGAACATATCACCTATTTCTTTTCTCTCATCCTCTGGTCTTATGATGAAGATAAGTGTTATTGGGTTTCCAGCATAGTACCATTTTCCACCTACTTTATAAGCACCCACCTTAGTTAATGTATTCTCAATTAACCTATTTGCGTAGTCAAGATCGTATCTGAACATGTATTTAGCCACTATATCTGCTATATATACATATGTTGGGTCATAAGGTGATAAGTATGTGTACATAGCTGCTGCGTATCCTCTATATATTGTTTTAACAACATAGTCTCTATCCACTGCGAAGTTTAGAGCGAATCTAACATCTCTGAGTGCTAATGGATTAATATTTTTACCATCGCAGCATATATCCACATAAGTCTTATTAGTATCAGGGTCATAGTATACCTGTGTTATAACCTCCTGTGGATACCCTATTAATGCTGGCAAGTACTTACCTCTTTGATCACCTTCTAATTCAATTGTTTTAACTGGTGCGGGATTAAATATGAAGTCTACCAACCCAGCAGGTGCCTGAACGAATGTCACAAGGTTCCTCTGAATCAAGTCGCTGAATTGATCTAGTTGCATAGGTTTGACGGCGAATAAATATGCATCTAATCTACCAGCGGCGAATTCCGCAGCGACCTTATCTAGCTCTACTCTTCTAATTGTTATTTGATCACTAGCAGGTCCAGGTTGGCTCTGTTGTGAATATGTCATTATTAATAATCCGCTACTTACTAATGAGAGTGATACAACAATTAATAGGAGAAGAGATATGTACTTAATAAATAACTTATTCTCCACTTTATCACCGAATTAATTGTATTCTTGAGGGTATTTATTTTTTCTCTGATAAAAGTAATTCATAGTTATGTCATTAATTAAAAATTAAAATTATAAATTAAATGTTCTATAAAAAGTTTTGATAGGAATAATCAATTTCTTATTTTCATCCGTAATTAATTCAATTACTTCTATCCCATAGATCTTCTCAATAAGATCTTTTCTAAGAACATTTGTGGGTTCTCCAGCGGCAACTATCCTGCCATTGCTCAGCAGAATTATTTTATCTGCGTACAATGAGGCTAGATAAAGATCGTGCATTGCAATAATAGT
>CAZFDB010000032.1:0-8908 GCA_964517475.1 uncultured Desulfurococcaceae archaeon
AATGTTAATGTATTGATTATATTGATTATACTCCTCCTAGAACCTTCTCTCATACCTAATTCGCCGTGGAATCCCTCGAAAGCTATTAGAGAAGTTCTACTAGCCTCACTCTCAACGATCCCGAGGATCTCCTTAAGAACCTCATAATCCTCATAAGTCATTCCTCTAGCCCCCAAGAACCCTTTCCTCTCAGCTATTAAAGAGATCCTCTTCAAAAGATATTCCTGAGATAACTCCCCATCACCACCTAATGAATGCACAGCTAATAAACCCCCGAGATCTCTTAGACTAGCTAACCCTATAAAATCCGCTAACGGGCTCCAAAGATCCTCTTCATAACCAGTTGCTAGAATATCACCACCAACATCCACACCGATTACCAGGTCAGCGTCAAAGAAATTCATGAGTTCCTTAACACCTTCACGCACACCTAATACTCCTCCGAACAAATCAACTACACCGATCTCTTCACCAAGTATCTTCGAGACATTAACCGCTTGAAAAACAATTTCTCTACCACCTCTCACAGCACGGGCACCGCTATTCACAAGCATTGAGTAGTTCCCAACAAATCTTCCTCCTCTAATATCCTCTAATCTTATTGGTCCAGGGATCGGGTCAACAACATATCTCTCCCAAGCAACAGAGACCACTCTACTCTCAACACCTAATCTACGGAGAGCTAGTGCCAGCATTGCTGCGGTGGCAACATCTCCACCACCACCTAAAGCAACTATTAGTATCCTCCTAAACTTGTTTCTCAGAATATACTCCAACGCAAATCCATTAATAGGAGTTATTCCACGATAAATAAACTAACCTACCACAAATGTCTCGTGTATTAACTTACCGTCACTGAACCTCTCCGGAGTGAATGGTTCAGCGATCTCGGGTATTTTACCATAAATAATATATTGTGCAAGTATCTTACCCGAGTATGGACCAAACATGAATCCGTGTCCACTGAATCCTCCTACAACATATAGTCCCTCAACCCAATCCCTAGATCTACCAATTACGTGACTATTATCAGGCGTTGTTTCGTAGAAGCCGCTCCAAACTCTCATAATCCTGATACTCTCAGATCCTCTCAGAGCTGTTTTTAAAGCATTTGAGAATTTGATTAGCCAGTAAATAGTGTTTTCTCTCTCGACCAGTCCCCTAGCCTCTCTACCAGTCTTCACCGAGCCAATAATCTCACCCTTCAAAGTCTGAGAGAAATACATCTTCAACTGATCATCAACTACAAATACCTCGATCCTGTATTTGAATGGTTCTGTAACCATGATCTCTTTCCTAACAGGCTCGATCGGTATACCGAGACCAAGTTTCTCGGAGAAGTATTTGAGAGCCTCACCAACAGCTAATACCACAACATCACCCTCAATAAATCTCTTATCCACGGTCTCTACACCAACAACTCTGTCTCCTCTAACAACTATGTTAGATACAGGAGTCCTCTCATAGATCCTTACACCACGACTCTCACAACTCTTCCACAAACCATATATAATTGAGTCTGGGTGGTAAGAACCGTTCTGAGGACCTAGGAAAGATGCTATTAGATCCTTCCTAGGTCTCAGGAAACCATATCTCTTATATGTCTCCTCAGCATCAAATTCTTTTAGTGGAACACCATATCTATTGAATAACTCAGTGTGTTTCTTAATATTCTTATAAGACTCTTCGTTGAAGATCAGCCATAGATAACCTGTGGATAATATAAGTGGATTATAACTAATTAATCTACCGATCTTTTTCAAATAATTAATAGCCTCAACAGCATATCTCAGATTCTCCTCAGCACCGAAATGAACCCTGAATCTACCAGCATTCCTACCTGAATCCCCGTAGCCCACAAAATCCTTCTCTAATACACAGATCTCATCTCCTCTACCAAGATAAATAGCTAGGTGAAGAGCTACTGATAAACCAACAACTCCTCCACCAACAATAATGTACCGGCACCTCATTTCATCAAACCACCTAACAAACCCACCTCAACAGGCTCTAGAGGAGGTCTTTGCCTAATTAATCCAATAGATCCAAGAGGTTTCTTCCTGAAATAGGAGAGAAGGATCAATGAAGTATATTTGCACCATCTACCTTGACAAGAACCTGTTCCAAGAGCTGTGTATCTCTTCAATTTCTCCAAGGTCTCATAACCCTGATCATAGGATCTGAGTATATCACTGAGAATAATATCTTCGCATAAACAAACGAATTTCAAACCACTTACATCCTCTCCACCTAGGTAAAATCTTGGTTTCTTAGTAATCATCTTGGATCCGAAATTAACAATTCTCTTCTTAGAATAAATGCTCTTCAACTCCTCTTTCTCATCAACACTAAGAGAATCTCTTCTAAGAAATGATTTTGTGAATAACTCAGCTTCTCTAACCAGATCCTCTCTAGAAGAACCTGTCACTTCACCCACGGCATAGATATTCTTAACACTAGTCTCACCAAACATATCAGTAAATATTGTCACAGCATCAAGATACTCTGAGTAAGCAGGCTCCGCCTTTAGCTGTAGAATAGGTTCAATAATAGGTTGTCTATGAAGTGCAGAAACCACTAAACCAGCCTCAACAAAACCTCTTGACCCCCTGCTCCTAAACCTTAATCCTCTAATCACTGGATAACCTACGCCAACAACCTCCTCAACACCACTAATTAATTCATATCCAACATCACTATCCACAGAATCCTCAGGTGTCAGCATAGTAATACGAGCTCTTTTCTCAAGAGCTTTAGATGCAATATATCTACCCCACCAACCACTTCCTAAAACAACTATTTTCTTTCCATCTAAATCACATCCAGCATTAACTAATCTCAAGAAAAGATCTGAGCTTATTATACCCGGAAGATCATTATTCTTAAATACTGGATAAGTCTCCCGTGTCCCTGTAGCAAATATTATTTTCCTAATATTCATCCTATAGATCTTTCTCCTCGATCTATTAATAAACAAGTATCCATCCTCGAAGAAACCTAGGTAATCAGTATCATCTAATCTCTCAACAGAAGAATCAATCTTCACCCTAATATCACTATACATATCACTCTCCCTATAAATCAGGAGTATATCGAGACTTCTCCGAGAAGATAATTCATTAGCAACAATCACCGCGCTCGGATCAGATCCTATTACAACAACATCTTTACTCAACTCCTCATACTCAGGCTCTGAGAAAATTTCTGTTTCTCTAGGAAGATCTGGTAAACCACTTAATCCAATAATACCTCTCCATATAAGACCCCATAGATTCTTTACCAAGAAATTATGTTGAAAACCTACTCCACCTATCTTAGCCAAGATCCTTGTTCCCAGATCTGAGCTCAGATACTCTCTCCTTAATTTACCCAGATCCTTAGAATCAAAGTTATAGAGATACTTAATACCACTATCAACACTAATCCTCAACCACGGGCACCAAACCTTACCTGAGAATGATGCTCTAGCTCTCCTAAACCTAGGACTTGAGGAGGTTGGCACCACACTCTCTCTACAGAATAGGTCTAGGAGAATTTCATCAGGCGATTATTACACCCATGAATATATATGTTTTCTAGAAAAAATTTGATTAAAGCATCTCTTCACGGGATCTATTAGTGAGTCTCTGTTTATAGCACTTTAAATACTTAAAATATTTATTTACTCCAGAAAACTTTTTATAGGGGAGGTTTTTGACTTCTAAAACTTTTATTGAAAAAGATGTTTTATCATGGATCTTGAGTAAGCCTTGGACAAAATTCTATGATGACTATGTCCCTAAGGAAATTGAGATTAAAGAGGATGTTGCTCATGAGATATTTAGGAGAGTTGCGAGTGAGGAGAGGAACAGGATCTTTCTAATATTCTTTAATAAGAACTACAGCTATGGTGAAATAGATCTTTTGTCTGACGCCGTTGCTAAAATGCTTATTGATGATGGTTTTGAGAAAGGTGATGTCGCGGCAATCATGATGCCTAATTCTCCACAATTCGCAATAACTCTCCTAGGTATATTGAAGGCTGGTGGCGTGGCTACTCCAATGAATCCTCTCTACACACCGTCTGAAATGCTTCATCAATTAAGTGATTCTGAGGCTAAGTACTTATTCATCCTAGACTTATTCTATAGCAAATATAAAGAGATCGAGGATAAGATTAATTTAAGGAAAGTCTATGTGACTAGTATAGCTGATGCCCTCGGCTTCCCACTAAATACCCTGTATAGATTAAAAGAAAAGCCTCCGAAGATCCCTGAGACGAATAAGATTAATAATTTTATTCCTAGGATAAATAGAATTAAGAGAGATCTGGAGAAGAAGATTATTAAGCCGCCGAGAATAGATGTTGCTCCTGAGGATAAGGCACTTATAATGTATACTGGTGGAACAACAGGTGTGCCTAAGGGAGCTGTTATTCTCCACAGAAATATTGTGTCTAATATGCAGCAAGTAGAGATGTGGCATCCTCCGAGACCGGATGGTACGAGGAGAGGATATATGATCGCTGGAGTACTACCATGGTTCCATATATATGGTTTAATAACTGTTTTCTTCATAGGATACTACACGAGATCCACTATAGTAGTTTTCCCGAGATGGGATCTTGAGAGAGTATTGAGAGAAATTGAGAGAAGAAAGATAGAGTTGCTACACGGTGTACCAACTATATATACCTACATAGTTAATAGTCCATTAGCCAAGAAATACAACCTCAGATCACTGATAGCATCAATTAGTGGAGCAGCTCCTCTACCAGTTGAGATCCTTAAGAAATATGAGGAGCTTACAGGAGCTAAATTAAGAGAGGGTTATGGATTAACCGAGACCTCTGTGGTGACACATGTCAATCCATTATATGGGAAATACAAGCCTGGTTCAATAGGAGTTCCTATACCTAATACCTACGCAGCAATAGCAGATCCTGAGCAACCGAGACTTCTACCACCAGGTGAGATAGGTGAAATTGTTATTAGTGGACCACAGGTATTCGCGGGCTACCATAAGAAACCTGAGGAGAATGCCAAAGCATTCTTTGAGTTAGGAGGATTAAGATGGTTTAGAACAGGAGACCTGGGATATGTTGATGAGGAGGGATACTTCTATGTTGTTGATAGAAAGAAGGATATGATTAAATACAAAGGCTACTCAGTTTATCCAAGAGAAATTGAGGAGGTCTTATATAAACACGAGGCAGTTGCGGAAGCCGCAGTGGTGGGATTAAAAGATCCTACTGGAATAGCCGGTGAGATACCCATCGCATTCGTTGTTCTAAAGAGAGGTTATGAGAATAAGGTGAGTGAGAATGATATTATAGAGTTCCTCAAGAGACACGTCGCGGCATATAAGTTGCCGAAAAAAATTTTATTCGTTGATCAGCTACCTAAATCAGCTGTTGGTAAGATTCTGAAGAGAGAGATAAGAGATAAAGCAAAGATTAGTTTAGTGGGAGAAGAGATAAAAGTAGAGTATCCGTCTTAGAAGAGTCTTTAAAAATCCTCTAATAAGATCAACTTTTTATCACATAGATCAGTTAATTTCATTATATAAGTCTCCCAGACTAATAATGTTTCGTGAGGTTAGACAGACATATAGTCTCAGCATGCCTGATCATTTTAAAAAGACTCAACTCATATCAAAAGATCTTAACATGAGTCCCTGCCATGTGAATACCTATCATATGAATAAGTAGTTAGTGGAGGTAATCCGGAGCCACTCTATCCTGAGAGCAATTAGAAATAATGAATTCAAAGGAACATGCAGTGAATGTATATTCAAGAAAATATGTGGAGGATCCATGTCTAGGACATATGCTTATTACAAAGATCCTTTTGCAGAAGACCCTGCCTGCTCCGTTAAATACGAGGTAATCAGATCCTGATCAAGGAAATGAATTCTTGAAAGATCTGTTGACTCACACAATTTGGCATTATATAGAGAATTAGTTTCTGTGTGCCGCACCGATCACATCTACTAGTTTCTCAACCCCGATTACCTCTAGCCACGTGACTAATCCTCTCAATACCTCATAAACTACTCCTGGATTCTTAATTAATGCTGTGCCTATCTGAATAGCTTTTGCACCAGCCAAGATGAACTCTGCGGCATCCTCCCAAGAGAATACTCCTCCGACACCTATTATATCAGCTCTATACTCTCTATACACCTCATATATAACTCTTGTAGCTATTGGATGAATAGATCTTCCAGATAATCCACCTACCACATTAGTTAATATAGGCTTCATACTATAAACATCGATCACGATCGCCTTGACAGTATTTATTAGAGTGAGTGCTCTGGCACCTTTCTCAAGTGCTTTACCAGCTGACTCTAATACTTTGTCGCTGAGACCTAACTTGGCTATTACCGGGATCTTAGTTACCGATGACACGGACTCAACTACCTCGGCAACATTATCTGGATCCGATCCAATATCCATTCCATAACCCCTTGTGTGAGGGCAACTAAGATTAAGCTCAACAGCATCAGCACCACTTCTATCAGCTATCTCAGCCACCTCGGAAAACTCTTTCTCACTAGAGCCGCCTACACTAATCACTATCTTCTTACCCAGGCTCCTAGCTCTCTGAATAAGAGATGATATGATCTCTGCACCCGGGTTAGCTAGACCAACAGCATTTATTAGATCACCGCTTCTCAACTCAACAATTATCGGAGGATCATAGCCTTTCCTAGGATTCCTAGTAATTGTTTTAGAAACAATTGCTGATACACCGAAGCTAGCTAATACCTCGATCTGCTCAGGCTCAGCACCTAATATTCCACTAGCATTCATCACAGGATGATCAAGTTCTAAACCAGCTATCGCTACCCCAAGTTTATTAAGGATCTCCCTATAACCCGGGTCTCTCAAGAAAATCACCTTCTCTATAAACAACCCCTCCTCTAACAATTGTTGCATATATAGATCCTTTAACTCTCATATTTTCATATGGTGTATTCCTAGATCTAGAAATCATTTCACTGGATCTTATAATAATCTCCTTATCAAAATCCACGATCGTGTAGCTAGCAACACAATCAATATCTACACAACCATATCTATCTAAACCAAGAAAATCAGCTGGTTTAAACGATATCTTCTTAACCAAGGCATCTAGACTCATCATA
The DNA here is from genome assembly GCA_964517475.1 of uncultured Desulfurococcaceae archaeon. GTDB lineage: Archaea > Thermoproteota > Thermoprotei_A > Sulfolobales > AG1 > WYEN01. Next base: position 7,132 of record CAZFDB010000032.1, read on the forward strand.
TCCTTAGACACGAGATTAAGTAGAAGTGGACCTGCAAACTCAATAGATGAGATACCTGATGGGCATTCTCTGAAATCTCTACTCTTCTCCTCAACAGTGTGAGGAGCATGATCAGTTGAGAAAATATCGATTAAACCATCTTTATATGAAACCTCTCGTAGAAGAAGATCTTTCGCTAAGCTTGGTCTAAGAGGAGGATTAACCTTAGCAACACAACCAAGTCTCTCCTCATCTGATGAGTCTAGATATATGTAGTGTGGACATGTGTCTGTGGAGTAGCCTAAGTACTTAGCTACTTGAGCTGTTAATGTATTAGTTACATGTGTTACGTGGATCCTTATTCCTCCTCCTAGTATCCTATGTATCTTCTCAATAGCTCTAATCTCTGAATCAATTGATCTGCATCTCCATCTAAAACCCTTATCACACTCCTCATTTATCGCCGAGGGATCCTCTGCATGCACAACTACTCTCTTAACGTTTTCTAAAACATATTGCCTCATCGAATATAACTGATCATAGTCCTCTGGATAGATCTTTACACCGTAGACTTTTGGCTCAGAAATCATTTTTCTCAACTCCTCAGAACTTCTCGAAAGAGCTATCCATATACCGTAATCAGTATAAGATCTATTTGCAAAAGAATCAAGTTTTTTTCTAAGAGCCTCTAAATTATCTATTCTAGGCTTAGTATTAGGCATATCAATAATCAATGTGAATCCTCCCCTCGCAGCAGCCTTAGTACCAGTCTCCTCATCTTCTTTATAAGACAGATCTAGTCCTCTCATATGCGTATGAATATCAATGAAACCAGGTAAACCAATATATCTACTAAAATCATGATACTCATCGGCATCGGGAAATTTATCATGTCCATACCTAATATCTCTAACCAAGCCATCCTCAACTAAGACAGACACTCTCTTGAAATCATACCCATCGAAGAATCTCATTAATAAATTAATTCTTTTCGAGATGAGGCATCACCTCCTCACAAGAGAACACTGGTCCATCTATACAAAGTAGTTTGGGGAGAGGTTTCAACACACATGATCCGCAGAAACCTAATCCACATTTAACATACGCCTCCAAAGCAACATACGTCTCTAAATTATTCTCCCAAGACTCTCTACAGATGATCCTCAACATATCTTTCGGACCAGAACCAATAACTAGATCCCATCTATTCCTCCGAATCAATTCTTTGAATAGATCTGTTGCTTTCCCACAGAACAAATTATTATCCAAGCAATCCTCTGAGGCTAGATAAATCTCTCCTAAGTAATCTCTAGGGATTACCCGCCCAAGATCAAATAATTCATCCCTGGATCTAACCCCCCATACAACATCTACTAATCCTCCCATGGAGAATATTTTTTTAGCGAAGTATGGTAGTGGGGCGATACCTGATCCACCAGCAACAAATAATATTCTTCTCTTATTATTCGGAGGAACAAATCCTTTCCCATAGAAACCATTTACCCCGACAAAAACAGGGTTCTTAGCAAGAGCCTCAGTCCCCTCACCAACTACTTTAAAAATTATTCTCAATCTATTCTTCTCATAATCAGCAATTGACATAGGAAGAAGATCTTTTCTAGGAACCCATATCAATGTGAATTGAAATGGTTTAGGCTCAGTGAGATTATTCTTGAGTAATTCCAGGTCTGATAAGTAGAAATTCTTAGATAACTTATCTATACCTATGATCCTTGCTGAGATAAACATATCATCTACACACCGAGGTATCTAGGGATCTCATTCTCATCAATAATTA
>CAZFDB010000033.1:0-8887 GCA_964517475.1 uncultured Desulfurococcaceae archaeon
TTCGTGTCCTATATCGAAATTGGGTGTTCCGAGAAGGAATCCAAATAACGGGTTCCACATTCTAATATCATGCCTAGTCACAACTACGGATTGAGCTCCGTATCTATCAATTATCTCCCTCAACTTAGAAGCTATTTCATCAAAAGCCTGTTCCCAGGAGATCTCATTAAACTTACCTTCTCCCCTAGCACCAACTCTCTTAAGAGGTTTCTTAATTCTTAGCGGATGACTCCATAACCACTTACCAGTAGAACCTCTCCCACAAATACTTCTCTGAGGATGATTAGGATTAGAAGTTACGTACAGCAGATTACCTTTACCATCAACACCAATTTTAATACCACAACCAGCGCCACAAGCACCACATATACTATAGAATTCTCTGATCCCAGTCTCCTGAAGATTAAGTACTTCACTTATCTTACTAGTAGCATCTTTTTTCGAGATTATAGATGGGGAGAGACCACCTATCAGCGCCCCAGCTACTCCGAGCGCTACCACCGTTTTAATAAACTCTCTCCTACTAATACTCGCTCGATCATTAATTAAGTTCAATAAATTCACCTTGTCCAATATAATATTGTAATTACTAAATTTAAATTTTTTTCTCTTTATTTTTGATAATTATAAAATTAGATAAAATTTTACAAAAACACCTCTTTCATATAAACATAAATTATTTAATATGAATGATTAAAAATTTGATTCAATTTGATTTATATGTTAATTAGCTTGAGTAAGATTCATTAGGATGCCATGTTTCTATAACCTCGATCATATTTAAATATTCAGGGGAGAGTTTATTATATAGGGATTATGAGGAGGATAAGTGATGTGTCTGAGGATCTATTGATTCTTAAGGATGTTTACAAGGAATATGTGGTAGGGAATGTTGTGTTTAAGGCTCTTAATGGGATTAGCCTCGTCGTTGAAAGAGGGGATCTTATATCTATTATGGGTCCGTCGGGTTCTGGTAAAACAACACTTCTTAATATAGCTGGTTTATTAGATAAGCCGACTTCTGGTGAGGTGTGGTTTAAGGGTTTGAGAGTGTCTGAGTTGAGTGATAATGAATTAGCTGAGCTGAGGAATAGAGGTATTGGATTTGTATTCCAGCTCTATAACTTAATAAATAGATTAACTGTTTATGAAAACATTGAGATGCCTCTGATACCAAGAATGATTCCTAGGGGGGAGAGACTTGAAATGGTGTTAAGAGCTCTCAAGATGGTTGATGGGGATCCTTCTTGGTTGTATAAGAAACCTAATCAATTATCAGGTGGTCAGCAGCAGAGGGTTGCTATTGCCAGAGCTATTGTTGGTAAACCTGATCTATTGCTTGCGGACGAGCCTACGGGGAATCTTGATAGGACGTCAGCAAGGAATATTATGGAGACCTTCTTAAACCTCAATAAATATGGGATGACTATAGTCATAGTAACACATGATCCGGAGATAGCTAATTGCACAAATAAGATCTATGAGATCAGAGATGGTAGAATAATTGGTACACGAGAAGTTGATAAGAATGAGTGTATAGTGAATAAATTATTAACCCAGTAATTCGGGCTTCAGCGAATACATGGTTTCTAAGGATACTCCAAAGGTCTTTTTGGGAGCATAACAAGTCTCTGACCCTGATATCTACCGCTATAAGGTTTCTCGATGGGGGTGGTTGTCTTCATAAGGATCAGGTGAAGGAATCTTGTTCCATATCTCAATTTCACTGGGAAAGAGGATGAGTGAATCTCAATTGTTAACTGCCCCTCGAAGCCTCCATCTACTACCGTAGGTGGTATTAATAGACCTAGTCTAGCTAAAGTGGATCTTAGCTCGACAATACCTACTAACTCAGGTGGGAGAGAGATATACTCGAGTGTATGTAGCAAATATTTCTTCTTAGGCATCAAAACATATTCTTTGGATCTCTCGCATCTAAAGAATTTATCTGGGTCCCAATCAGTGTAGGGGTCAAGAACCTCATCGGTTTCCACCAATTCACAGTAGTAATCTCCTAATCTAAGATCTAATCCATTCTCTCTCACTATTATTGGGTCCAGAGGATCTATTTTTAATCTACCTGAATTTAAATAAGATCTTAAGTCAAAATCAGATAAAATCATTTTCATATACCGTAAAAAATCTTATGAAATTCCTAAAAAATATAATTCTGAGAAATAATCTTTGTGATTTGGTAAGGATTAATGGAGATATTGAGTCTATACACTATTTTAGTAATAGCGTTCTTCGCGGGTTTGCTAGGTAGTTTAACAGGTTTAGGTGGAGCATCTATAATGACACCAATGTTAGTGGGCATTGGTTTCCCACTCAAGCACTCAATCGCTAATGCAATGATCTCTGTCATAGCTACATCAGCGGGTTCCTCCGCGGCTTATGTTAGAGATAGAATAACTAATCCCAGAGCCGCAATGTATCTAGAGATGTTCACTATCATAGGGGGAATAGTAGGAGCAATAATTACGCTAGTGACACCATCAACAGCCCTATACTTCTTCTTCGCATCTTTTCTCATAACCATGAACCTATACTCCTTCTATGAGAAAAGAAGAAGAGAATATCATATTAGCTCAAGTGAGGAACTCGATAGATTCTCTAGATGGTTAGGTATACACGGCGAATACTACGATCAATCAGAAATGAGGACTATAAGATACGTAGTTAAGCGAGCACATATTGGAGGCCCTATGATGATTATAGCGGGAGTAGCGGCAGGCTCGCTCGGGATAGGAGCCGGTGCCTTCAAAACCACTATACAAGAATCAATACTTGATCTACCCACTAAGGTTGCTAGCACCACATCAAATTTCATTATAGGTATGACTGGTCTAGCGGCTTCAACAGTATATATATCGTCGGGGTACGTGAACCCTGTCATAGCCGGAGCAATGGCGTTAGGCACTACCTTGGGAGGTTTAGTGGGATCAAGGCTACTTCCTCGTATAAGTATTGGTGGTGTGAGGTTTTTATCTATGGCTATCACGATATACGTAATAGTTCAGATGATGTATAAAGGTGTCGCGTCTCTATGGATCTAGAGACCCTCTTAAGTCTAATCTTGATCATCGGCGTGATTCTAAGCTTAATATTCATTGTGGCGGGATTAGCTATATATATCTACTCCGAGGGTCCTAAAATAGATCTAGGGATCGAATTTAGGTACCCAAACCTTATTTCTTGGGCAGAGGATGTGTATATAATGAATATATATCAGAAACTATTATCTATAGGACTACTCATACTGATACTAACACCATATATAAGAGCGATCACATCTTTCATATGGTTTCTTTATCACAAAGATACTAAATTCACCTTATTCACATTATTCGTAATAATAGCACTGACTTTCTCAATACTGGGATTATTAAGGGTCTTCTGAAGCATCTATTTTATATAGACACTAGATAATTTGTTAGGGGGTCTCTCTATGAGCAGGGATGATTGTGGTGGAGAGATAAGATTAGCTATTGTAGTCTCCGAATTCAACTATGATATAACTAGAATAATGCTTGAGAAGGCGCAGGATCACGCATCTTTTTTAGGAGCCAAGGTTGTGTATGTGGCTAAGAGCCCAGGCACATATGATATACCAATATTAGTAAAAAAATTGCTGTCTAGTAGAGATGATATTGATGCGATAGTCACGCTCGGGGCGGTTATCGAGGGTGAGACAGAGCACGATGAGGTGGTGGCGCATCAAGCAGCTAGAAAAATACTTGATCTATCAGTTGAGTATGGGAAGCCAGTCACTCTAGGGGTGATAGGTCCTGGAGCAACTAGGATGCAGGCTTTGGAGAGGGCTGAGGAGTATTCTAGAAGAGCTGTTGAAGCAGCAATTAAACTTGTTAAGAGAATAAGAGAATTAGAGTGCGGATCACAGTCATAGATTAATTAGAATAATGCTCCGTGGATCTACTCAATTAATTCTTTAAATAGATCTTCCGGATCCATGATTTCCACACCTGCCTCTTTAAAGAAACGAGATATATTCTCAATATCTCGTCTAAGAAAGTCATGTGCACTAGGATGATTTATTGGTAGAGCTTGAGAAACATCTATTATGTATGGTGTATTATTGTGTATCATTATATTATATTCGCTTAGGTCCGCGTGAACAAGTCTTGCTCTAAGAACTATTCTTCTTAGTTGCTCAATTACATCCTCATATATCTTCTCGAGGGAAGCGGTGTCTAAGGCTCCGTCATTATACGCTTCCTTTAACAATGGTGCTCTCGTACCATTAGATCCGATAAACTCCATTACGAGAACATTATTCTTCTTACATATTGGTTTCGGAACTCTCACCTCAGCCTTGTACATTCTAGATAAATTATTGTACTCCTTAGATGTCCACATATAGATAAGTTTTTTCCAATTCATTCCTCTATACTCCTCGAATCTCGGGTCCCCGGCGAGGTATTTCCATATAGATTTTTTGAATTCTGAGGTGAGTGTATAGTATATTTTTACAGCCACATCCCTATTCTCATAATCAACACCCCAGTAAACCCTAGCTTCCTTACCACTTGAAACAACGCCTTTTAGATTCTTTATACATTTAGATCTTATTAATTGTAGAACTGTTGATACTGTGGCTCTATCAAATACACTCTCAACTGTTTCGAGAAGATCTGTGTCAAAATATCTCCTCTCCTCCTTGATTTTACCCCCAGGGATCCTAGGATCCTTGTTATTCATAATTAATCACTGTTGCATGATAGATTGATGTTAGCGTATTTGCTAAGAGTCTCCTGAGTTCTCAATAGATCTTGTTCAGGCATATATAGTCTATAAACAGTTACTACCTTAGCACCTGTCATAGCCTGGATCTGTGGTTGTATCTCGATATCAATAAATCTTCTTCTCCTACTACATTTGAAAACGTATACAGGGTTCTCAATCGGGAATTTTATGAGTAAACCCGTGGCTTTCACACCCTTAGTAGTTACTATGTAGTCTCTGGGGATCTGAAGCATTCTTATAATCTTTCCTCTCAACATTAATCTATTAATTATCCAAGGTGTCATGAAAAGTAGCTCGAACATTACCACGTAACCCAGATATCTTATCAGAAGATCACTGTAGTGGCTAAAATACGGCATTACGAACCAGAAATAGCCGTAATATATACCGAATGCGATTGGGAGATTAATTAGTGAGAGGCTCATAAAACTCATTTGAGACCTCATATCACTAATAAGTTTATTATCCTTATTCATCAACTCAATAATCTTGTTCTGCTGAGCCTTAACAACAACTCTTCCACTGCTAACATATTCAAGATCCTCTTTAGACATTGATCGGGCTCTTCTAACACTTGTAAGGATTGAGTATGCGAAGAACGTGGCTATTATGAGTAATATGATGTATCCGTAGTATTCGGGGAAGAAGAAGAGAATAGTTGAGTAAATCAGTACCATAGCTTGTGAGAGAGCCAGACTCTTCAAAATAAGTTTTGCACTCAATTAATCAGACCCTGTTAAAAATAGTGTTTAAAAAGAAATATTACTTTTAGAGAACTCCACGTTATTGTCACGAGTTATCCTTTTGTTCTCAATTCATTGAATGCTTTAATTAATTCGTTTAAAAGATCCTTTGCAGCGCCTGGGTCAATGATCGCTACCGAGGAAGCTGATACTTGAATACCAGCTGCTTGCCCTAATCTTGCTTTGCTGGGTACGTAGAGGTAGGGTACTTTCTTCTCGTCGCATAGATAAGGTAGGTGTAGAACAACCTCTGGCGGATTAACATCCTCGGCAATAATAACTAATTTAGCCTCTCCTCTCTCAACAGCCTTAGTGGTTTCATTAACACCCTTCTTTATCTTCCCTCCTGTGGTTCTTGCTTTATTAACTAGTTCATAGGCTTTCTCTGCTATCTCAGGAGGTGTCTTGAATCTTATGTAGGAGGCTGGTCTACTCATCCTCATCCACCACTCGTCATATATGATTTATTCGGCCAAGCTTATAAATCCCCTAAGGTAGAGATAATAAGAAAAGGTGCTGTTATGGGTATAAATGATATCTATAAAAATCTCACTAAGATTCTTGATGAAGAGAGGGTTTTGAGAGATCCTGTTACCCTAGGTTTATATTCTGTTGACTCTGTATCATTTCCAACTATGCCAAAGGATCTATCAGAGAAATTTGTTGTGGCTATGCCTAAGGATGCGAGAGAGGTTAGTGAAATAATTAGATTTTGTTACAAGAATAAAATTCCTTTGATCCCGCAGGGATCCTCAACTAGTCTCTCTCTCGGATCAGGGGTAATTAGTTTATCATCATTAAATCAATTAACGATATTAGAGAAAGGAGTGATCCTACACACAGGTTTAATGAAAAGAATTACTGAGTTATCCACCATTGATAGATACGTAGTTGTTGAAGCTGGTGTCAGAATCGATGAATTAAATGATCGTTTAACTCTTGATAATACTGAATTATTCTTCCCAGTAGACCCAGCCTCTGCCAGAGCAGCCACAATAGGTGGAGCTATAGCCAGTGGAGCTGGTGGGTTAAGAGGGGCTAGGTATGGGACAATGAGAGATTGGGTTCTCGCACTTGAGTTCGTAGATGGTCTAGGTAGAATTCATAGAGTAGGTTGCCGAACCATAAAATGTAGACAAGGCTATGATCTAACACGATTCTTAGTAGGCTCTGAAGGAACATTAGGGGTAATAACACTAGCAACACTGAAGCTCTGGCCGAAACCTAAGAAGATTATCAGGACCCTATATTTCACGGAGAAATTCTTTGAAGGCTACAAAACATTTCTCCGAATACGAGAAGTCTTTGGTGTTCCACTAATATCAGAGTATCTATCAGATAGAATTGTGAGGAAGATCTATGAGACAACAGGATTATACTTCGGGGAAGGACACGCATTCATAATAGATCTTGAATTAGATAAGTACTCAGATATATTGCGTGTAAAGAGAGATCTGGAGGAGATATTAAGAAATGAATCTGTGAGAAAATACCTTATCGCAGAAGACACCGAGAAAGATTTTGAGAAAATATATTTCTTGAGAAGATCGATGTATCCATCAACATTGAAAACTAGAAAAATGAAGTATATAATAACCGAGGACATAGTTGTTCCAATATCAAAGATACCTGAATACATTGAATTTATTGAGAAGATTAGAGAGAGGTATAAGAGAGATATTGAGATAGGAGGTCATTTAGGAGATGGTAATCTCCACCCGAAGTTAGAAGCTGATCTAGATGATCCTGAGGACAGAGACCTTGTTATGAAGATAGCCAGGGAGATAGTTCTTGAAGCAGTTAGATTAGGAGGTAGTATTAGTGCTGAGCATGGGATAGGGACTATGAAAATAGGGTTCTTGGTAGAGGAATTTAGATACAGAGAATCTGAGCATACAATAGATCTTATGAAGAACCTTAAGAAAATATTTGATCCAGAAAATATTCTTAATCCAGGTAGAGTGATCCCTGCTTGATGAATAAGTCATTAATAGATCCAGTTGAGTTTATTAGGAGAGAGGTCTCGAAATGTGTGTACTGTGGGTTCTGCGAATATGAGTGCCCAACACTAAATGTGTTATATGATAGGGGTTATGGTCCTCGTGGAAGAATTAGAGTGGCGAATCTCTACGTAAACTCCAATATCATATCTAAGAAAACTATCGAGTATATATTCACGTGTGTTCTCTGCGCATCTTGTGTTCAGGCATGTCCAGCAAGAATCGATATACCAGGTGTTGTTATCGCTATGAGATATCTACTAAATAATAAGTCTACGTATAAACGATTTTCTTAATATACTCTCTCTTTATTTTACTAATCAGTGTTGGAAGATCTATTTTCACAGGACACGCCTCTCTGCAATTCCCAGCATGTGTGCATAGAGTACTTAGATAACCCGCCTCCTCCCTGTATCCTAATACATATAGCCAGACGATACCCATGGGACCATTAAAGCTTCTGTATCCATAGCCGTGTCCAATCGTTTGGTAAACGGGGCATTCAAAAACGCATCTCCCACATCTAATACATTTAAGTATTTGTCTGAATAAGGGGTCTCTCGAGGCTCTGAGCCTACCGTTGTCTAACAAAACTACGTGTAGTTCTTTAGGTCCCTGAGCACCATATACTCTCTTATGCTCAATATCAGCTGTTGAAGAAGGTCCTGTAATAACACTTATATACGTGGGTGGATATAAGCCGTCGTAGGCTGCTTGTATAATAGCTACTCTAAAAGCATCCTCTAGGGTCGGAACTATCTTATCCACTGGCACCAAAGCAATATGTCTCTTAGGTACAGATGTCACTAATCTAATATTACTCTCATTCTCAACAAGAACTATTGACCCTGAGTCAGCGGCTAATGCATTTGCTCCCGAGATCCCTACATCAGCTGAAAAAATTTTTTTCCTAAGGAATTCTCTCACCGCGGCTGCTATCTCTTCGGGTGAGGAACCCGTATCGACTCTAATTCCTAGTACTCTAAGACCCCTAATGATATTGTCTCTAGTTATATGTATAGCTGGGGCAATGGGATGTGATGGTCTTTCCCTAAGTATCTGAACTAGGAACATCCCAAGATCTGTTTCCCAAACCTCTTTACCCAAACTCTCAAGATATTCATTAAGCCCGATCTCCTCCGTAGCCATACTCTTAGCCTTAACCACGATCTTATCAGAGCCTATGATATCAGCTATGATCCTTCTAGCCTCCTCAGCATCTCTAGCAAAATAGACAACACCTTTATTCCTCTCAATACTCTTCTTAGCCTCCTCGATCAACTCGTCTATTCTACTTATACTCTCCTCCTTCACTCTCTCGATAATCTCCGCGATCTTTGTTATATGAGGGTATTGTTTGAGTAGATCCCAGATCTTATC
>CAZFDB010000034.1:0-8866 GCA_964517475.1 uncultured Desulfurococcaceae archaeon
GCTTTAGGGAGAGAACTTAGAAGATCATTAGAGGATCTAAGATACATACTCGAAGAGAAAAAACTTTCCGAGGAGGAATTAAATAAGATAAGAGATCATATCTTGAGAAGAATTGATGATTTCACTAATAAGTTGAATGAGGCAGTGGATCTTTTAGAGGATTATTTGGAAGAGAAGAGGATCATAGGTCCATTTATATACACTAGTATAAGAAGGATCCCTGATTTAGTCATAGCATCAATAGGGACCACAATGAGGAGTTTGGATAGAATTATTAGGGATCTCAGTGAAGAAATAACACGATTAACAAGAATACAACCAATTTCGAGTACAGAGGTCGTGTCCTCGGTGAGGATCAGATCCGAGGATCTAAAGATTATAGATGAGTTAGTTGAGGGAGGAATATTTAAGAGTAGAAGTGAGGCTGTATCATATTTTACTAAGAGAGGTATTGAATGCAGTAGTGAATGGATCAATAGAGCATTAGAACAGATTAAGAAAATAAAGGAGTTGCAAGAATCAATTAAAAAAGATCTTGAGAAACAACAATGAGAAAATCTATTTATCAGGTTAATAAATTATATGAGGTTTTTAGCTCCTGAAAATTAATAAATATATAAGGGTGAGAGACTACTTATGAGACGTAGAAGAGATATATTTGACTGGATCGATGAGTTATTTAGAGAAATCGAAGAGGAGATGAATGAATTCATTAGAAGATGGGAAGGCTATGTTCACGAGGAGAGGCTGCCTCAGGATGTGAAGAGAAAGAGTTATTATTATGGCTTTAGGATCACTATAGGTCCCGATGGAGTACCTAGGATCGAGACTTTTGGGAATAGAAGACCAGTAGTAGTTGAGGAGGGGAGACCTAAAAGAATTATTTCTGAGGAGATAGAGCCTTTAGTTGATGTCTATGAAGAAGATGATACTATAACAGTTGTTGCTGAAATGCCTGGTGTTGAGAAAGAGAAGATTAGGGTTAGGGCGGAGGGGAAGAGACTTATTATAGAGGGAAGCAATGGTAGAAAGTATTACAGAGAAGTTGATCTTCCGGCGGAGGTGGATGTTAAGAACGCGAAAGCAACTTATAAGAATGGTGTTCTAGAGATCAAGCTTAAGAAGAAGAGAGTTGTTGAAGAGGGTCAGGAGATAAAAATCGAGTAGATTTTATAGATTTAAGAAGAAGAGTTGTTGTTTTAGATACTCGATAGTATCTAATTATTTTTTGAGTGCCTTCACCATCTCTTCAATAACTTTATCTGGTTTCTCAGCTATCATTATAGCTGAGGCTACAAGAACGCCTTCTGAACCTAGCTCGATTGCTTTGGCAACATCTTCATAATTAGTGATTCCTGCGCCGGCGAGCACCTTCACTTTACTATTAATGCTCTTCACAGCTTGAACACCTTCTGTTATGATCTCTGGCTTCGCTTTGGAGACAGCTCTTCCACTACCTATAAGTTCTGGGGGTTCCAGAGCTATTGCTTCTGGTTCTAATAAAGCTATCATTTTAGCAACATTTATATCCTCAGCACAGACTAATGTCTCTAATCCTAATTTCTTAGATAACTCAATAACTTTCGCTATGAATCTTAGATCAACTCTTTTCTCGCTGTGATTAACTACGACTCCCCTTACACCAATATCTTTCAAAGCCTCAAGAGGAATACTTCCTGTGCTAGCACCATACCCTAAAGGATCTGCGTGTTGAGCGTATACTGGGACCCCCACTCTGATAATACTCCTGATCTCCGTGAATGGTGGCATCACTATTATCTCAACATCGTATTGCTCAGAGATCTTCTTGGCGTACTCAGCAATTCGAATACCAGAGTCTCCGTATCCCTGACGATAATTCTTGTAATTTATTACTAGGACAGGAGTTCTCAAAAAAATCTCCTTGCTTAATCGTGGTGAGACAAGAGATCTGTTTTAATTTTTGGTTGAGCAGCTTTCCTCTCGCCGGTCTCAACAAATCTATTCTTCAACTTCTCTAGCACAGCCGGTAATGTGGTGTACTCCATCTCCTCGGGACCTAGTCTATGAGGCATGAATGGACCGTGTCTCCTCATGTAATCTGTTATGATGAGCGCTGTTCTTCTAACCTCGTCCCAAGCTATGTCATCGAATAAATCAGCTGGGCCAATTAATCTACCGTTCTTAACATTGAAACCTAAGGCGGCTACCCTAGGTGGACCATCGAATCTGGTCATTTTAGCATGTCTAAGACCTACTGGCATCAATGGTCCATGGTGACTACCTCTCATCCATCCAGCAACCAAATGCGGATGAGCAAAAGCTTCTAATACTTCTCCTACAGCTGGGAAGCCGCTCTGTGTTCTTACCACAGCCACGGGATCATCTTTACCGACGTATTGACCCGCTATAAGGCTTAGTCTCTCAACACTGACAACTGCTGCTATTTCATTATCACTCTTTCTATAAACTCTTCTCACTATAAATCTACCGGGCGTACCTATTAAAGCAAGCATATCGTATATCTCCTCTGGAGCATTAAACGTAACCTCCTTACCCTCATATACGTCAAAGACAACGAATTTGAAACCGTCGTGTAATCTAGGATCTATTACTAGACCGGCTGTGTTGAAGGGGTCTGCGAATATTCTATACATCGGTAGATTAAAGGCGCCGGGTTCAGTCTTATCTGCCATGAAAACTATTATGGGTTCTGAAGGTCTCTCGTAAAACTCCATCTCAGCTACACCAGGTCCAAGACCTCTTACATTACCGCTGAAAGCATCACTGAGAAGATCTTGTCCAGCAGCGTATAAACCTAATTCTTTCGCTACCTTAGTAGCCTCCTTAAAAGCGTTCCACGCAAGCTCGTGAATCTCACTGTTATCAACACCTTTTCTATGCGTCATTATTAATTGAAGATCATCTCCTACGTTGGTTACGTAGTAATCTATTATAAGACCCTTCATTTTGGCTTCCGCTAATACTCTGGAGGCGACTGCTAAGGTATCTGGATGAACCACGTGATGCCCTGCTAATGACCCTATATCAGCTTTTATAACCGAGACCGTGGTTTTAACTTTTTCTCCAGAAGACATATAATAACACCCTCCAGTTAATTAATAGATTTTTCCCCACTTATAAATATGTTAGGATCGGGTTAAATGATAATAATTCTGTGGCTAATAAGTTTACTTGAGTTATAAAATGATCCTAAAATTCTACTCATTACTCTCCTCTTTATCTATCTCCTCAATTACTTTCTTAATTAATTTCTTAAGCTCCGCCTCTTCAGTAGCTTTACCCGCCATGGTAGTTACCTTAGCTGGTCTTCTAGCACTTATTCTATAAATTGAGTCTAGTAACTGATCCTCGTAGGGAACACCTATAAACTCTACTCTCTCATTAATAGCTATTGTAGGTACTGATGCTACAGCATATTTCTCAGCTATATCCATATTCTCATACGCCTCCACCACCGTGGATATTATATTACTCTTACCAGCTTTAAATGATTCAAAAGCAACCATATTGGCTAATAAAACCGCGTATGGACAATATGGACATGAGGGCGTGACTATGGTTTCTATAACAGCTGTTGAATTAAATTCTCTGATTCTTCTTATAGTCTCCGGTTCAAGCCCGCTCTCCCCTTGACTAATCCTGATTATAGTCTCTACCAAAGCTCTGATCTCCTCCCCTGCCGGTATACCATAGTATCTTATTGACCCATTAAGTAAATAGATCGTGGGGAATCTTGTTATACCAAGTCTCTTAACAATATCCTCACCTTTTCTATAGATATTAACTCTGAATAACTCACCATCGCTGGTCTTCGGGGATTCCTCAGAGATCGTTTTTAGCATAGACACTGTTGCGTCACACCACTCACAATCATCGCTTATAAAAACTTGTGCTTCAACAACACTTCTCATATCTATAAGAGCTTCTCTTAAAGCAATTCTCTCCTCAGGATCGAAATCTACCTTAAATCCGTACAAACTATATCACACCTTAAAAAATAGTCATGTGTACTTAAATATAAGCATTAGTGCACTAATTTTCATAGCATCTTTATATTCACTGCATCTATGTTTTAATTAGATCTATTTCCGCAAGGTATAAATAGATGAGTAAAGATAGGTTTCATAGATCTTTACTAAGTATTTTTTCCATAAATCATGTTAATACCTTCTTTTACTAATTTATCTAAATTCTCTATTTTAGAGATCCTTGTGATGGGGTAGTATAGTATCAATATGACTAGGAAAGTCATGGTCCTGTAAAGTATAACTAAGCTTGTGGCGAGATGAGGTGTTAACCCTATGACTTGAAGTGATAGTGTTAATATGAAATCTGCTATTCCTAGAGAACCAATAAATGATAGAGGCATTATCCAATAAATCATTTGGAACACAATGGCTGACATAACTGAGTATAACGGATCCTCTAATTTTCCAACGAATCCATACATGAGCACATATACAGCTAGAGATAAAAAGAACCACTCGGCAATTGATACAATGTAAGTCAATATTGTATTTATAGAGAAAAGACTCTTTCTCACATATATTATATGATCTCTCACAAATATCTCAGGATCAAATGTTGTTCTCCTCCTAACGACTTTTTTCTCGATAAATTGCTTTACTCTATCCAGAATTTTTTTGAAGATACCTGTACTCATAAAACCTAAGATACTTAAATTAGGTGAAACAACTAAGATCATGTAAGCTGATACGATAATTAACTCTCCATAGGATAAACTGTAGATTCCTTTAAGATACGCTCTTAGAGTAAAGATTATGAAGAAGAGAATCAGAGCAGATGATGAGATATAAAGCCTATGAATAATTACGCTAGCGATAGCAACTGAGGATCTGATCTTATACTTTATTATAGAAAGAGTTATTCTCATAACCTCTGTAACAGCACCCACAGGAACTACATATCCTGAAAACAAAGCTATTACAACAATCCCAAAAATATTTTTGAAAGTTATTTTGCTCTCTGTCGAATATTCTCTTATGAGTAGATACCATGTGAAGCTGTGTAGAAAAATTACAAATATTGTTAATATTATAAATAACGAGATCTCTAGAAAACCAATATTGCTAAGCGTTTTAAGAACTTCGTCAAATCCTATGTAATATATGTATAACACATATACGGATAAACCTATTATCAAAGTTATTATTCCAGAGGATCTGATTTTAGGCATCTCTCATCTACTCACAGATCTTCATTCTCACATTTTCTAGTTTATGTTTTGATTACTATAGATTAATTATCTATATAATCAATATATTTATCACCTGATCCTATTAAATTTAAATTTTATATAGGAATTAAGACATGGATTAATACCCCCCAGACATTTCTGACTTATCAATTACTAATAGTAATGACTTTAATAAATTCGTAGAAATTCTATATTAGGGCCGGTTTTATGGGAGATATTTCTTTTTTCGATAGCGACTTCCTTAATGCATTAGCTAAAGCTCTTGAACAGTGGAAGAATAATAAGATAGAAAGTGGATATAAAGATCGGAAAGAAAGTTTCGCAATAGAGTCTGGTATTATTGTAAAAGATCTTTATACTCCTCTTGATATTGCTCATCAAAATTATTTTGAGAAAATAGGTTTCCCAGGAGAATATCCCTTCACTAGAGGTATTCACTATAATATGTATAGAGGCAGAGTATGGACAATGAGGGAATTCAGTGGGTATGGTACTCCAGAGGATACTAATACTAGATTCAAGTATCTTATTAGTCATGGAGAGACTGGTCTCTCAATAGCTTTTGATTACCCAACTCTAATAGGGATCGATCCTGATGATCCAAGAGCCTTCGGCGAGGTAGGCGTTGTGGGGGTCTCGGTACCAACTATTGAAGATATGGAGATAATTTTCAGAGATATCTACATGGGTGATGTGACTACTAATATGACGATTAACCCTCCAGCACCAGTTATGCTAAGTTTCTACGTGGGTGTTGCGAGGAAGCAGGGAGTCCCCGACGACAAGATAGGGGGGACTACTCAAAACGATCAGCTCAAAGAATTTATTGCTCAGAAATCCTGGGTGTTTCCACCTCAACCAGCACTAAAAATCGGTGTTGACGTAATTGAGTGGAGTGTTAAGAACCTTCCCAAGTGGAATCCTATAAGTATCTCAGGCTATCACATATATGAGGCTGGTGCAACAGCTGTTGAGGAACTAGCTCTTACCATAGCGGATGGTATTGAGTACGTCAGAGAGATGATTAGGAGAGGTCACCACCCCGATGATTTTGCTCATAGATTATCATTCTTCTTCGCATCCGGTGTACAAGTGTTTGAGCATGTAGCAAAATTCAGAGCTGCTAGGAGAATGTGGGCTAGGATCATGAGGGAGTGGTTTGGCGCTAAGAAGAAGAGGAGTATGTGGCTAAGATTCCATACCCAGACAAGTGGAGTAGAATTAACAGCTGTGGAACCCTATAACAATATTATAAGAGTTGTTCTACAGGCACTGGCAGCAGTTCTGGGAGGTACTCAGAGTCTTCATACAAATGCTTTCGATGAAGCATTAGCTTTACCCACCGAATTCTCTGCTAAAATAGCTCTCAGAACCCAGCAGATACTGGCCTACGAGAGTGGTATTGCTGATACAGTGGATCCGTTGGGAGGCTCGTACTTCATTGAGTGGCTTACCGACGAGATAGAGAACGAGGCTTGGAAAATAATAGATAGAATAGAGAGAATGGGGGGCATGGTTGAGGCTATAGAGAAAGGTTATCCACAGTCACTGGTAACCGAGAGTGCTTATCGGAAACAGAGAGCTATCGAGGAATTAAGAAAAATAGTGGTTGGAGTAAATGCTTTCCAAGGAGAGATCCTTGAGGAGGAGAAGAGGATTCCTCTACTAAAAATAGATGAGGAGAAAGTCAGAATGATTCAAATAGAGAGATTAAGGAGATTCAAGAGCAACAGAGATCATGTGAAGACTAGGAGTGCTTTAATAGAGTTAGAGAGAGCGGCCATGAGAAATGAGAATATAATGCCATATGTGTATAATGCTGCGATAAGTAGAGCCACTCTAGGAGAAATTATGAATTCGTTGAAGAGTGTGTATGGAGAGTGGAGTGAACCAATAATATACTAGGCTTATACAGATAGTGGCCCCTCTAAATAACTATGATGAGGAGGTCTCGTATGCTCTGGGTAGGCTCCGAAGAAATACGTATTGATACCAGTGTTTTCAAGGAGGGTCTTAAGAGAAGATATAAAGTGATAGTAGCGAAATTAGGTTTAGATGGACATGATAGAGGGGCGAAGGTTGTTGCGAGAGCCTTGAGAGACGCTGGTTTCGAGGTGGTTTATACAGGTATTAGACAAACACCTGAGATGGTCGTAAACACAGCTCTTCAAGAAGACGCTGATGTCATCGGAATAAGTATTTTAAGCGGAGCCCACATGACGCTTGTGCCAGCTGTACTAAGACTTCTTAGGGAGAGGAATGCG
This sequence comes from uncultured Desulfurococcaceae archaeon, assembly GCA_964517475.1. Taxonomy (GTDB): domain Archaea; phylum Thermoproteota; class Thermoprotei_A; order Sulfolobales; family AG1; genus WYEN01. Next base: position 7,486 of record CAZFDB010000034.1, read on the forward strand.
GAAGATATAAAAGTCGTGGTGGGAGGCACAATACCACCTGATGACGCTGAGAAACTCAGACAATTAGGTGTAGCAGAAGTTTTTCCACCGGATACACCACTGAAATATATTATTCAGAGAATAAAAGAACTTGCAGAGGAGAGAAGAAAACTTGAAGAATCTTAATATAATGAAACTTTACGAAGAAGCGTTGAGAGGTGATTTGAGAGCCTTATCCAAAGTCATAACTTTCGTAGAATTTCCCGGAGAATCAGATCCCGAGACATACTCTAGTATAATGAGAGATCTTATGAGTAGAAGTGGTAAGGCTCATGTCATAGGTGTCACCGGGAGCCCCGGAGTAGGTAAGAGTACTCTTATCTCTAAATTAATAAGCTTCTTTAGAAAAAACAATGAGAGAGTAGCTGTTATTACTGTGGACCCAACATCACCATTTTCTAGGGGAAGTTTCATGGGTAATAGAATCAGAATGCAACAGCATACCCAGGATCCAGGGGTCTTTATCAGAAGCACAGCTACTAGAGGAGTCTCTGGTGGTTTAGGAGTATCTGTGCCTCTCCTCATAGAGGCATTTGATGGATTAGGGTTCGACCGAATCATTATTGAGAGTGTAGGCGTGGGTCAAATAGATATTGATATAAGTAAAGTATCACACACATTAATCAATGTCTTCATACCTGGTGCAGGAGATGATATACAGGCTCTCAAAGCAGGTATCATGGAGATCGGAGATTTATTTGTTGTGAATAAATCTGATAAACCTGAGGCTGAGATAACGTATAAGCAATTGTACGAGATACTTAACTTAGAGAATATAGAGTCTAGATCAGGTTGGAAACCCACGTTATATAAAGTCTCAGCTATAATGGGTCAAGGATTAGAAGACTTGATCTCTGGAATCGAGACACATAGAAAATATCTTATTGAAACCGGAAAATTCAGAGAAATTATTTATCAGCGAAGAGCATATTCACTAAAGATAATATCTAAGTACGTTCTAGAGAGATACTTCGATGAGTTCTTCGAGAAAAATTCCAAGGAGATTATGGAACATGTTATAAGAGGCGAGAGAGATCCTTACACAAGTTCCCTAATAATCATCAGGAGATTCCTGGGATCTGTGTACTAGACAAGATCTATTCTGAGATAATTCTACTAAGAATATAATCCGCTCTATACCTCTCCAGATCATCATATCTTTGCCCGGTCCCTAGGAATATTATAGGTTTATTTATAGAGGCTATTATACTTAGTGCTGAGCCTCCTGAAGCATCAGCATCTATTTTCGTTAGAATAACAGCGTCTACACCTACGTACTTATCAAATTCACGAGCTTGATTAACAGCGTCGTTTCCTGTCAATGCATCAAGTATAAGTATCT
>CAZFDB010000035.1:0-8818 GCA_964517475.1 uncultured Desulfurococcaceae archaeon
TGAAGAGAATTGATGTGTACGCGCCTAATAGATAGAAGTGATAATAAGTTGTTTGCGTGCCAAATCTCTGACCAACAACAGCGGTTATGAGATATGCGAAGAATCCGACTTGAACAGTGAACCAAGCAATTCTCATTAAAATAAAGAACTTGTATCTCAGAATCTTTCTTACGTCGTATAGTATTAATAGATATAATTGTCTAAAAACTTCTCTCGAGAACCTAATCACCTAGTCGAGCACCTGTGAAATACATAAAAACATCATCTAGAGAAGGTTCCTTCATAGTTATCATCTTAACTTTAATCCCTGAATTACTCAATATATTGAGTACTGGCACTATCTTTTCTTCACCTTTATTAACATAGATCCTTAGTTTACCATTATTCACATCTATTCTATGAGCTTCTAATTTCTCGATCAGGATCCTACTCATATTCTCATTAATTACTCCCTCGACCTCTGCCTCAATTATATCTCCACCAGGTATCTTATCCTTTAACTCACTGGGTGTTCCAAGTCCTCTCAACTCTCCTTTATATATGATACCGATTCTCTGGGAAAGAACCTCTGCTTCATACATCTCATTCGTTGCTACAATAACAGTTGATCCTTCTTGAGATAATTCTTTAATAGCTCTCCACACATTATGCTTAGCAATAACATCTAATTGCGCAGTTGGTTCATCGAATATCGCTACCCGGGGTCTTTGAATAAGTATTTTGGCGATCTCAACCTTCTTCCTACTTCCTCCACTAAGTTCAGAGAACATCTTATTTCTATACTCCCACAGATCGAGTCTCTCCATAATCTCTCTAACAACTCTCCTAGCATCAAATAATCCGTAGCCCACAACCCTAGCGTGCCATGTAAGGATCTCTATAGGTTTATCAATCCACATAGCCTTAGGCTCCTGAAATGCTATACCCACATATCTCCTAACTTCATCACTTTCTCTCACAACACTTTTTCCATATACTCTAATATCTCCTTCAGTGGGTTTATATACTGTAGCAATGGTTAATAGAGTAGTTGATTTACCAGATCCGTTTGGACCTAGTAATCCAAAGATCTCTTTGTCATATATATTTAAATTAAGATTTTTCACAGCAGTAAAATTACCAAATTTCTTTGTGAAATTTATGATCTCTATAGCAACATCTCTACTCAATAATAACCCTAGGATATCTATATAGCTTTTAAGAATATAATCTTGACTCGAATCGCGGAAATTGAACTCAGATCCTGCAGAGATCATGTCGTATAGAAGTATTGTGTATTTCCTGAAACCGGATTATATGTTATGTAAAAGTATCAGACCTCGCCCATCTCTTCATATCTCCGCTCATAACCCACTCATCATCAAATAAATCACCTCTTAGAAGATTATTAAATAGTTAATGCCGAAATATAGCATGGTGATTATGAAAAATATCTTCGAAGAGATTTCTGTTGCTCTAGCATCAGGACTAGCTATTGAAGCATCTGTTCATAAACCTGGAACCACTAGTCCTATAAGATCTACTAAAGGTATATATCATCATGGTTTTATAATATCATCAATGCTATTATCTCACGCGATCAAAGATCTTTTAATTAAGATAGATCTTTCCAAGAACGAGTGCATTGATATAAGCTATGTAATTAAGGAACTCTATATAAGAGGTGAGAAGATCCATAGAATGGGTAATCTACACCTAGGCTTTGTCTTTCTCATAGCACCATTAATTGCTATTATACCGAGATACATTAAAGAGAATTTACAAAACAGAAGTTGTGTAGATAATAAGATCTTTGGAAAATATGAAGAGCTCTTGGAAAAAGCCTCAGAAAATTTAGTTGTTTGTGGAAGAAGATCCCGGTTAGTGTATTTATGGGATATTTTGAGAAAGATATATGGTCAAAAAATATATTTGCATGAGGGACCTACACCAGATCTTTACAAGAAAGAAGACTCTGATAAAAGTCTATGGGACCTAGTGTATTATGGTAGAAATACAGATATAATACTAAGAGAGCTTTACAGTGGATATAAGATAACTAGAAGATACTCTAAAAGAATTATTACGAGTGAAGATTCTGAATTGTATAGGAATGTCTTAAACGTCTTCATAGATATAGCTTCGGAGTATATAGATACACATATAGCTAGAACAAAAAATATTGTTACAGCTATTATTTTCAAGAGCAACATGAACTTATGCAAAGAAGTGAATAAATTCTCTATAAAGATCCGTGAGGAATGTATCAACTACTTCGATAATTTCTACAGAGATCACGGTATCAACCCTGGTTCAATAGCCGATCTAGTGGCGTTTATGATATCTATTAGAAATCTTGTTATGTTAGAGGTTCACGTCATAGATAATACATAGGGAATAGAGAAATTCTTTGTGTCTCTAGGATTAACTGGTTTATTTCACTAGGCGGGTAATTGAACCATCACATATATTTTCTCTAGACCTAATTTCTTAGCCACATTTACCCACTCATTACCTATTGAAACAACGGAGAAAACTCCCATTGGTATTGCCCTAGCTTCTCTTATAATTCTCACTAATGAAGCAAGAGTTCTACCACTTCTCAATAGATCATCAGCAATAAGTATCTTCATATTCTTCCTAAGAAGTGATTTTGGGACGTATATTGAGGTTAGAACCGGAGGATCTCTTGAGAGATAGGTGTCCTCGTAAAATTCCTCATAACCTAATTCTTTTCTCTTCTTAGCAATTATAACATCAATATCTAATAGAAATGCGATGGATAAGGCCACAGGCACTCCGTCAACCTCAACTGTTATTACAGCATCAATATCCGTATCTCTGAAGTAGTAGTAGGCTTCGTAAGCTATTAATTTAGCTAAGTCTTTATTATATACTATATCGTATATATTCACGATATCTTTCCCTATGATTCTTATGTGATCAGATACAATTTTTCTTAGAACTCCTTTAGTGACTAATGATGATATAATGAACTCCGCTCTTTCTTTATTAGGTTTCATATTATTCGAGATATATCTCCATAGAATAGGTGGTGGGAGACTTAAGTACTCTTGTAATTCCCTGTACTTAAGAAATTTTTTAACCGTTGCGAGAAGTTCTCTCGAGATCTCTCTTACATCAACTTTACTCATTTCTTAATCCTCTTCCTAAGTCTAGCTTCTTTTCTTTCTCTGAGTGAAGAGGTGTAGATCTCGAGTATTTCAAAGATCTCGGGCCCCATAGCAATTATGTCGTACTCAGCCACTATCCCCACTAATTTCTTCTCGGAATTCACCACAGGGATATGTCTCACACCATGTTTCATCATCAACTCAACTATAGTTGAGACAGGAGTACTCTCCTCTACATATATAACAGGTTTACTCATGATTTCGCTCGCTGTAATTATCCTAGGATCCTTCCCCTCCGCAACAACCTTAGAGATAATATCAAAGCTGGTCACTATACCAACTATATCTCCTCGACTATTCATAACAACAACTGAACCTATTCTATACTCAGACATTATACGAGCTATTTCAGAGACTGTGGTGTCAGGATCAACTGTTATTGGGTTAGGCGTCATTATATCGCTTGCAGTAATCATTGAGTTCCGCAACCCATTATCAGTTTAATAACTCAGAATAAAACTCTTTTTATGATTTCAAATATTCTCGGGATCATTAATTTCTAACCTTTGGAAAAGTCTTAAACTTAATTATTTCGGTATAAATAATTTATTGGGGCTATTCTTGTATTCTGATCTTGAGGAGATTATTCGTAAAACAGTGGTTAAACTCCTCGAGTTAGCGGCCACGGATCTTCCTGAAGATGTTGAAAACACGCTTAAAGTTGCTTATGAGAAGGAGACTAATTCTATGGCTAAATCTATGCTTAAATCTATCATAGACAACGTCTTAGTCGCTAGGAAATGGAGATATGCTATATGTCAAGACACTGGAACAGTTATATTCTATGTCAAAGCTGATCCCAAAATACCTGTGGTGAGTGATTTACCAAATATATTGAGAAGAGCCACAGCTGAAGCAACTAATCTGATCCCTCTGAGACCAAATGCTGTGGATCCCTTTACCGAGAAGAATTCAGGTGACAATACAGGTAGATACATTCCATGGATAGAGTGGGATATAGTGAAAGATTTAGGCTATATAGAGATAACAGCTTTATTAAAAGGAGGAGGCTCCGAGGCACCATCAATAGCTAAGACCCTGACCCCAGCTGAGGGGTTGAAGGGGTTGGTTAAAGTTGTTCTAGAAACAATTTATGAAAGTGGTGCGAAACCCTGCCCTCCTGTGATTGTCGGTGTTGGTATAGGCCCAACAGCTGATATAGCTATTAATCTAGCTAAGAAAGCAGCTTTACTAAGACCTCTAGGGATTAGGAGCAGTGATCCTAATGCTGCGAAGTTGGAGGAGATTCTCCTAAAAGCTATTAATAAAATGGATCTAGGGACGCACGGAGTAGGTGGGGTGACTACGGCTCTGGATGTTCATGTAGAGTATGCGTATAGACACCCAGCATCTTTCAGTGTTGGTGTAGTAGTTAGTTGCTGGGCTCTTAGAAGAGCTAGTGCAAGGATTTATCCTGATGGGAAAGTTGAGTATATTTCTCATAAAGTATTGTAGGAGGTGGTTAATGTGGCGGAATATAGATTAAGAACTCCTTTAAGTGAGCAGGATGTTAGGAAATTGGTTGTTGGAGACATAGTATATCTCTCAGGAGTAATTGTTTCAGCGAGAGACGCTGCTCACAAGAGAGCCTTAGAAATACTTCGTAGAGGTGAGAAACTCCCCATAGATCTGAGTGGTTTAGCAGTTTATCACGTTGGTCCAGTTGTTAGAAAAACAGAGAGTGGTTGGGACATTATATCCGCGGGACCTACCACGAGTACTAGAATGGAACTCTATGAAGCTGAGTTTATAGAGAGAACGGGTGTGAGAATGATAATTGGCAAAGGTGGTATGGGTCCTAAAACAACTGAGGCGTGCAAAAGATTCGGTGCTGTATACACGATTTATCCAGGAGGTGTGGCGGCTCTAGCCGCGAAAGCTGTGAAGAGAGTTGTGGATGTTTACTGGCTTGATCTAGGTATACCAGAGGCTATGTGGGTTATGGAGGTGGAGGACTTCGGACCTCTTACGGTAATAATTGATAGTAGAGGGAACAATTTCTACGAGGAGAGATATAGGGAGATAAGAAATAAATTAGATAAAGAGATCTATCCACATATACTATCCTTATTAGAGAAATAAAGAACTCAAGAACCTATAAAACTAATTATTTTGGGGGGTTTTATTGAGTAGTTTAGTTAAGAGAGCTTTAATGAAGCGAGATGTGAATAGAGAAATAAACGCAATTGTTACATGGAACGATAATGTTGAGGAAGAGGTGGATGTTGTTATTAGGAGAGATTTAGAGCCTTACCCAATAGCGATTAAAGATATAATTGATGTGAAAGATCTGAGAGTATCCATGGGTTCTAAGGTTTTTATTAATAGGATTGCAGAAAGAGACTCTAAAGTGGTGGAGAGGATCAGGGTCTCGGGTGGCGTAGTAATAGGTATGACGAATACACATGAATTCGCCTCTGGGGTAACTACTACGTCAACTATTTATGGACCAACGAGGAATCCAAGGGATCTTAACAGAATAGCAGGTGGAAGCTCAGGAGGCTCTGCGGCGGCTGTCGCAGCTGATATAGTTCCTGTAGCTTTGGGCACTGACACAGCCGGGTCTGTGAGAATACCTGCTTCACTAACAGGTGTATATGGTTTTAAACCTACATACGGTGCTGTATCTACGGAAGGGGTTTTTCCTCTAGCACCTTCGCTTGATACTATAGGTGTCTTGGCCAAATCAATTAATTGGGTAAGAAGAGTCTTTGCTATTATAGCTGATAGAGATGCTATGTTTCTAATGGAGCGTATTTATGAGAGAAATAAGAGTATGCTTAGAAATAGTAAAATCGTCAGGATCGGGATCCCAAGATGGTTTAGAGCCTCCGAAGAAGTCTATAACAAATTTATGGATAAGATCTCTTCCTTAGATCATGTAATAGTGGATATGGATAATTTCGAGAAAAGAATAACTAGGTATTTCCCGGTTATAAGATTAGCTGAGGCGTCAAGTATACATATCAAATATAGAGATAAGTGGGATCTCTACTTCCCAGACGTCAGAGAATTAGTTATAGAAGGTCTAGAGATATCTGCGTACGAGTATGTAGAGGCTCAAAGAATTAGGAAAGAACTCTATATAGAGTTTCGAGGTATTATGAAGAAGTATGGTTTAACATTACTAGCTATGCCAACAACTCCTGTGCCGGCTCCGACGCTGGAGGATACTATAGGGAGAGAATTAAGTATGAGAGAGGTCTTATCAACTATAAATGTCACACTCGCCTCCTTCTTAGGTCTACCAGCGATCTCCTTACCTTTACTAGAGATAAATAATTTGCCAATTGGGATTCAATTGATATCAGATCGGTTCCATGATCTTTTATTACTTAATTTATCTCAGAAGATTATAGATGATCGATTACTATAGGAATTGATAAATGATGCAATATATAATAGATTTATTGTTTTTAAGTTTCCTAAGAAAATAGGAGGTAGAGCATCTCTCAAATGCTTCGAGAAACAGATCTCGGCATACAATATTTTGCTCAAAAAATATGTTTGGAGCATCAAATCATAGAAGAGATCGATGAATATATCAGAGGTTAAACATATGAGTGTGGATATCGAGGAAATATTATATGAAGAAAGATCCGAGCTAAACAAAAAATTAAAGAAATTATTAGAAGATCGTGAGAAGATAATAGATGAACTTAGAAAACATAGAGAGAAGAGAAGGGAATACATAGAAGAGATAAAAAGATTAAGAGATGAGCTTAGGAGAATTAGAGAAGTAAAAAATGAATTTAGAAATAGAATTAATGAGCTAAGAAATAAAAGAAATGAGCTACGAGAAAATATGAGAAAATTAATAAATAGATTAATAGAGCTGAGATCATCTATTCCTGAACTCGCAGAACTCAACAGAATTTCTCTGAATACTATTAAAGAGAGAATCGATAAATTAGAATGGAAAATTATCACGGGTCAAGTAGATCTGGAGTATGAACGTTTAATTATAAGAGAGATATCTAATTTAGAGACCTTATTAGAGAAAGTTATAAGAGCTAGAAAAACATCATCAGAATTAAACGAGATCAGAGCTCAGATACTTAGTTATAGAGTAGAGATGAATGATCTTTCTAAAGCTATTGATGAGGTATATAAAGCACTTAGTAACTTAAGATCTAGTGAGCAAGAAATTAGAAACAAAATAGATAATGCGTCTAAGAATATTCGGGAGATAGATAATAAGATCCTGGCACAGAAACAGGAGTTGGATAATCTAAATAAAGAGATCCAGAGTATTAGAGAGAGGCTTAGAGAAGTATCACAACAATTGAGAAAAATAAGAGAAGAAAAAGCTAAATCAAGAGAAAAAGGGATCCTTGATTCTCTAAGAAAGAGAGCAGAGGATAAGTTGAGGAGAGGAGAGAAATTATCTTTTGAGGAACTATACGCGCTTTACGGTGGATCTGGTGACGAAGAGACCTAGAACCCTCCTGATAGTTATAGATTACGATAATGATATCGGTAGAGAAGGATTCAAAACCCCGATCAGGGGTTATCAAGAAACTCTTAAAGTTGCTGAAGAATTCGGTATTAAGAGACCACAAGACTCTGACCTAAATGCTCTATTCGCTGCTTTAAAGATATATCGGGAGCTCGAGGCAAGAGGCGTTGATCCGGAGATAATAGTTATTGCTGGGAGTGATAAAGGTGGTTTAGAAGCATTTCAGAATATCAAGTCTCAGCTCACACAGATATTATCTGTCGATAAATTTGATTCAGCTATTATCGTCTCCGATGGTGGAGAAGACGAGAAGGTTTACCCATTGATACAATCTATGATCCCTGTTGAGTATATAGAGAAAATGGTGGTTGAGCAACATAGAAGTATCGAGACAACATACATAATTCTATGGAGGTATTTTAGGAAAGTTTTAGAGGAGCCTAGATTATCAAAGATCCTTATAGGATACCCCGGTATCATCCTTCTAGCTTTCTCATTACTTGCTCTATTTAACCTATTAGTACAAGGAATACTTGTCTCGCTACTAATACTAGCTTTATTAATGATCTATAGAGGTTTTGATTTAGAAGAACACATAATAACTTCGTGGCGTAAGAAACCCGCCAGAACGATTTCCTATATGAGTGGTTTCGTGATTGGTTTAGTGGCTATTGTAATAACCTATATACTCATCTCAGCAAAGATTAGTGCGAGTGCCTCTACACTAAATATACTAGGTAGCTTATTTATATCAGTTACATGGCTATATTCTGTGAGTATAACACTCCCATTAATGGGTGAGGCTTTAGATAAGATCTTCAAAAGATCTTTTTCAGCTTGGAAGTATATTATGGCGATAATAACAGTGATTATCATAACCATATTACTAAGTGATTTAGGCAACATACTATTAAGTTTACCGGAGAGCGCTACAGCTGAGATCTTCATATCTGCGTTGATTAATAGTAGAATTATTGAGAGAATTCTTATTGCTCTAGCCTCAATAATTATTTCATCATCAGCTCTACAACTTCTCTCAAGAGTCTACTATTCTCATAAGAAGAAGAGATCTATTTAGTACATAACTACAAATTTCTTATTAGAATTCGTATTCTTCCTGATCCTACCAGCGGTCTCATACATCTCTAATAAATCCTCTGGCGAAAGCTCTATTATTCTACCCTCA
>CAZFDB010000036.1:0-8734 GCA_964517475.1 uncultured Desulfurococcaceae archaeon
TTCTTCTCTCCATATCTATTTTTCTTGTAACAGCGGGAGCAACAGGTGTTAATATGTTTTTAGACGCCGACATAGATTCGATAATGATCAGAACGAGAAATAGACCTATCCCCTCTGGAAGGATCTCAAGAGACAAGGCTCTATTTATAAGCATTATATTAATTATAGTAGGATTATATTTGTCTTATACGTTAGATTTAATTGTCTTTGCATCAGCCTTGGCAGGTGTGTTAATTTTCGATGTTCTCTATACCTCACTTCTCAAAAGAAGAACCCCGTGGAGTGTTGTGATATGTAGTAGTGCAGGGGCTATGCCCGTGATCGCTGGTGCCTCTCTCTCAGGAAGACTGGGAGTAGAAGCTCTATATCTATCTGTCATAGTCTCCGTATGGAGTCTCATTCATATATGGACCGCGAGTATTAGGTGGGTTGAGGATTATAGAAGTGCTCGTGTCCCCATGCTACCGGTCGTATATGGTGCTAGGAGAAGTATTGTAGCGATATTCACGATGATCTCGATCCTTTACATATTATCTTTGTTAATGTATTTCGAAGGTTTCTTGAGTGAGGTAGCGTATATTGCAACATCTATAATACTACTGATCATGATTATTCTAGGCACCCAGTATCTTATCTCTAAAAATTACGAGAAATACTCATATGTTATGTTCAAGATAAATACTTTGTATATTTTAGTTTTCTATACCCTATATCTTTTAACCTCATGAATAAGAACACGCTTATCTTAATACCTAGAAAAATTATAGATTATGCCTCTTAGATATCTAATGCATCTTTAAACTTTATCATATGATATCGCTTCTTCTCCAAATATTTCTTCTTCACTAATCTATAATCATTTCTAATTTCACGTAGGATCCTAAGGATCTTCGGCAATATTTTTCGCTTTATGAAAAAAGTAGAAATATCCGAAGATCCTTTATCATAATATTCGATACCTAGATCCTTAATCGCTTCTTCGAGTAATTTCTTGAAATGCTTTAATAGTATCCTCCTTGTTCTTTAAAGCCATGCTATATTCTACCTCGATCTCTTGAACCACTTTTGATACTTCAAAGATCTGTGAACAGTCTTGTTGTCTAATAACATAGATCAGGGTTGAGAATCTATTAAAGGAATGTTAAAGAGTGTAAATTAAATAAATATGTTTATACGATTCTTATATTCGATCCCAGGATCTTCATAATGATCTCTTGTATCTCCAACCTACTTTTCGTAAAATAAATATGTTTCATAATAAAGTTAAGTAAATGGAGGATTTCTGTTGGGAACAGATTATTCAAAAGTTCTTGAGAAAGTTAGACATAGGGTATTCATCATCTCCGAGAGATGTAAAGAATGTGGATTATGCATAGCTATGTGTCCTGTAAAGATTCTCGGGAAGAGCGTCTCAAGGAGCTCGAGAGGGTATAGATACCCCTCGGTATTGGATGAGACTAAATGTATTGGTTGTAGACTCTGCGAATACTCCTGTCCTGAGTTAGCTATATATGTTTTGTGAGGGATAATACATGAAGATCAATTATATATCTGGGAACAGAGCCATTGCTGAGGGTGCCTTAATGGCTGGGTTAAGATTCTTTGCAGGGTACCCAATAACACCTTCATCAGATATATTCGAGTACCTAGCCGAGGAGCTTCCCAGGAGAGGTGGTTATGTTATTCAATTCGAGGATGAGATCGCGTCTATATTCGCTGTGATTGGGGCTTCATGGACTTGCTCAAAAGCGATGACTGCTACGAGTGGACCAGGTTTCTCTCTAATGGTTGAGGGTATTAGTATTGGTGTTATGACAGAGACTCCTTTAGTAATAGTCTATGTGATGAGAGCTGGTCCCGGAACAGGTGTCCCTACTAAGACGGGGCAATATGATGTTCTTCAAGCGGAATATGGTTTCCATGGAGGACTTCCAATACCAGTTTTCGCGCCTTCTAATCCTCAGGAGGCTTATGATCTAACTATAAAAGCTTTTAACGTATCCGAGATCCTTAGAACACCAGTTATTCTTCTCTCAGACGCGTCTATAGCGAATATGTTTGGTAAGGTTATTGTTAGAGAACCTGGTGAGATAGAGATCCTTGATAGAAGATCTCTAGGGATCTTGAGAAACAATGGTTGTGGATGGATCCTCGATGATGTATATGAGATGAGATGCGTGGGAGAAGGGGAGGATATATATGTGGAGACCTTAACACATGATGAGAGAAATATTTATAGACCTACGACAGAGGCTCAGAGAAAACTTATCTGGAGACTCTATAGGAAGATAATGAGTAATAGAGGTATTCTATTCGAGTACTCCTTCCACACCTATGGAAGAGAGAAATGTGAGAACTTGATCGTGTCGTACGGATCCACGTTTTCATCAGTGTCGGAGGCTGTCAGAGAGCTTAATAGAGAAGGAGAGAACTTCTGTGTTCTTAAGCTCAAAACTCTATACCCTATTGATGAGAGAGTACTCTACGACAAAACAAGAGATGTGAGGAGGATATTTGTTGTGGAGAATAATATTGGTCTCTACGTAAGAGAGATCAGGAATATTATCAGAGATAAAGAGGTGATCTCTATCCCTATCATAGATCTTGAGTTCCCTGACCCGGATGAGTTGATTGAGGAGGTGAGAGAATGGTTGTAGTTGCTGAACATCCATTAGATAAATATGTGAGAACCGAGAAACTACCAACTCTCTGGTGCCCCGGGTGTACAATAGGTATTGTGATGAGTTCTCTTCTCAGAGCAATAGATCAAAGGATTAAAGAGGGTTTCTTGAGAAGAGATAAGATCACTTTTGTGGGAGGGATCGGGTGCTCCGCGAGGATAGCGATGTATGTTAAATTCGATTCTATCAGAACTGCTCATGGAAGAACAATCCCTTTAGCAACAGCTATAAAGATCCTGAAACCTGATCACAAGATCATTGTTGTAGGAGGAGATGGTGATATATGCGCGATAGGAGGCAACCACCTGCTTCATGCTCTGAGAAGAAATATTGATCTTATGATAGTGATTATTAATAACCTGATCTATGGAATGACCGGAGGTCAAGTCTCCCCAACAACACCTATGGGTCTATACACAACAACAACACCTCGAGGCAATCCAGAGAAGCCTTTAAACGTAATAAAACTCGCATATTCACTAGGAGCCAACTTTGTTGCGAGAGGATCAGTGACTCATCCACATCTCCTCCAACAGATATTTTACAGAGCACTTAGTAAAAGAGGTTTTTCACTCATTGAGGTTATTTCTATGTGTCCAGAGATCTTCGGGAGACATATAGGGTTAACAGATCCTGTGAAAGCTTATATGAGCCTGAGAGAGAGAATAAAAGTTAAGAATAACCCTACTATTGATGAAAGCAACTATGATTGGAATAAAGGTTTCGTCATAGGAATATTCCAAGATAAAGATGATCCTGGCTACGTGGAGAATCTAGGTCTTGTGCACAAAAACATGGAAAGGGTTTCGAGATGAGGATCGAGATAATTCTCTCAGGTAGAGGAGGACAAGGCATACTTGTCCTAGGGAGAATATTAGGGGAGGCTATAGCGAAATATACTAATTACTACGTGGCGGGTTCAGAGACCTATGCCACAGAGGTTAGAGGCGGAGACTCAAGAGTTGATATAATAGTCTCAGATAATGAGGAAGAAATCAGTTATGTGAGGGTTAGAAACGCTGATGTGGCTGTTTTCATGTATCCTAGTCTCATAAAGACTCTCTCGAGAATTATTAAGAGAAGAGCCAAGGTCTTCATAGACACCACATTCGTAGACGAATCATTTATAAAAGAATATGAATGGGTCGTGATCTCAAGACCCTACACACAGTTATCAGAAAAAATTTTCGGGACGGCTAGAGTGGCTAATATGATGATCTTGGGGCATATGGTGAGAGAGATAAGCATAGTGGATCCCGGAGCCGTTGAAAGTGTTATTCGAGAGAAGATGCCTCTCTCGTGGATAGAAGTGAACGTGAAGGCCTTCAGATTCATGATTGAGAGAATTTGATAAGTTTCTATGAGAGGTCTAGAACCCTTCTTTGTTGGAGTGAGACAAGAGCCGATTCTCAGACCCTTACCGTATCGATAAAAACGTGTTGATGATCTCGTGAACAATATAAGAGAATGAGTAAGATATATAATAGTTTCCTGAAACGCTACTAGTCAAACTATTATTTTTCAAGCCTCTAATCATTGAAATGCTCTTCGTATTCTTCTTGGAGTCCACTTAGAGAAAGAATATGTGTAGATGCTCAATGTTCTGAGTAATGTTAAGCAAAGTAAAATGAATAGTTTGATATACTTCTGATCCTTTAAACAAACTCGTTGCTTCATAGATGTTATATATTATATGAGCATCTTATTAATTCACCTCTAATATCTCTTCTACCCGATAAGTAATATAGATAGGAGATTTGATACATTCTCCCTACTAATGTGTTCATATTGATCGTTAAATAAATTACCTTAATATTTAAAATTTGGTGATACATATTAATATCATGTGAAGGATTATGAAAGTGCTTGTAGCAGGTGGAGCTGGTTTCCTAGGACGAGAAGTTGCTGTATATCTGATCAAGAAAGGGTATGAGGTATTTGTTTTAGATCCCTTATCTGATAGCCTAGACATAGAGGGGGTGAGAAAGATAAAGGGAAAAATCGGTGATATCGATACATTAAGAGAGATAGGGAAGGTGGACTATATTGTTCACTCTGCCTGGAACTTCTCCGAAGATATAGTAGAAAGCATTAAGGAGAACCTCATCGGAACAGAAGTACTCTGTAGCTGGGCACTTACTTCTGGAGTTAAAAAAATTGTTTTTTATAGTAGCTCAGTGATTTACGGAGTGCCAGTCTCTCACCCAATATCTGAGGATCATCCTCTTTTGGTTGAGAGATCAAGGACTCCTGTCCATGCACTCATGAAGCTATATGTTGAGAAGTTACTAATGTACTATCACCGCCAAAGAGGCCTCCCAGCAACTATCTTCAGAATATGGTGGGCTTACAGTGACGAGAGAGCACCAGGGAGAACTTATAGAGAGATCCTCTCAAAAATAAAGAGAGGTGAAGATATTTCCTTACCACCAGATTCAGGGGGGAGCGTTGTATATACCGGTGATCTCTCTATTGCTACCGAGAAAGCGTTCGAATCAGATAAAAGTTCCGGAGAGGTCTTTAATATTTCTAGCTTCTATTTAAGCTGGAAAGACGTATTAAAGAAAATTGCTGGGAGGTATGGTTCTAGAGCTAATATAATTGAAGTAAAATCTGGATGGAGTGGTCCGGGCTTTCTTGAAGGAAAATGGTTATTAGACGATTCTAAGATAAGAAGAGTGCTTGGGATAGATATAGATGCTAAAGATAGAGAGGAAAAGTTTATTAATGTATCTCTAAAAATGTTAGAAAAATTATAGTAGTTTTCGGAAGAGATATGATATGAATAATAATTACTTATTCTAATTCTTAGTCCTGGGAGCAGAGGGTCGGAGCAGAGGGTCCCGCATCCTCTGAACTCTCCTTTATCCCTTGGAAGATTTCATAGATGTGCATCTCTTATTAACTCAGTTGTCGCTGTGTAAGTAGTCTATGATCCCCTCGATCTATAGTTCAACATTTCTTATTCGATTGGTTAAGTGTTCGTGATGAGAATATTTCAATGATCATAATTCTCCCTCATATAAGGAATCAGGATATTCCCATGGATTTTAATGGAGCGTAGCTAGAGAAGACATGTTGAGAAGATCTCTGCGAGGAACATTTTACAAGTGGAGAAAAATTCTCATTCCAAAACTTGCGAAGTGAAGGAAGTACTTAAGGCATCATTATATGTCGTGGGTTGGCGAAGTCGAAAAGACCATGGGCTTATCTAGTTTATGCTTACGTGTATGAATTAATTATCTCAAACACAATTTTCTCTTGCATCAGATTATTATGTTGAGATTTTGCTTACTTAACCTGATACTGACGTTTTCTATAAAGATCATGATTGAGATCTCTTTGAGACTATTGCTCATCATCTGAAGACTTAGATCTACTTAATTGTCTCTTTGAAGAGTTTTAACATATTTGTCTTAAGTTTTTCTAATCACTTTAAGTAATATATACGTTATCCTTAATCATTACATATATTGATCTCGTGAATTTTTTCCGAGAGAATTTATTGAATCAATGAACTTGTTGTAGAGGAGTAATATGATCCTTGAGACATAGAAGATATTGATCACGGATATTGTTTCGGAGGATCCCGAGGCAATCATTAGATAACCCATAACGTTCTAAAGGATCGATGTCTGTAATTCTATTAGTTGATTTAGAGGATGGAGTAATATAGCCTGATAATTATATCTCTCTAATCTATAAGTATTTTATGCGGGTCTCCTATTGAGAGCTTTGGTTCTTCATGGTCCAAGAGATCTGAGGTTTGAGGAGGTTCCGGATCCTTCTCCAAGAGATAATTGGGTTCTTATTAGGGTGAGGAGAGTAGGTATATGCGGGACTGACAAAGCATTTTATAAAGGCACGTACAAACCTGGTAAATTACCTATTATACCTGGTCACGAGATCGCTGGGGAAATCATTGATGTTGGTAAAGATGTTTCTAGAGACTTGATCGGTAGGAGAGTGACTACAGAGATCAATGTTCCATGTAGAAGATGTTGGTATTGTCTAAATGGTATGTATACTCACTGTCCATACAGAGTGGTTCTGGGAATAACAATTGATGGTGGAATGGCTGAGTATGTATTGAGTAGAAGCGATATTATTCACTTCGTTGATGATTTACCATATGAGAAATCAGTTTTCGTTGAGCCCTTGGCCGCGATTATTGAAATGATCGATTTGGAGCCTCCGAAACCATTATCTAGAGTAGCTGTTATTGGTTTAGGAACTATTGGGCTACTCTCAATCCAGGTGCTGAGGTTATTAAGACCCAGGCTCTTAGTAGCTATTGCTAGAAGAGATAGTCCCAAAACCAGATTAGCACTTGATCTAGGTGCTGATGAAATTGTTTATTTAGATGATCTCCAGAATTATATCAAGAAAAAAACACCTGAGGGACAAGGATTCGATTACGTGGTTGAGGCCTCAGGAGACCCATCAGGACTGGAACTCGCCACACAGATAACCAGACCAAGAGGTGTTGTAGCCGCTAAATCAACACATGGATCCCCAACAACATTCAACTACACATACGCGATAGTTAAGGAACTGAGGATCATAGGTAGTAGATGCGGACCATTTGACAAGGCAATAGATCTCTTGAGACTAGGACTAGTAAAAATAGATCCATTGATAACCAGCACACATCCACTCAGCAAAGGAGTAGAAGCATTTGAAAAGAGTTTTGAAAGAGATCAAGTTAAAATACATATAACAGTATAACAAGAAACTACATAAAATAAGGCCGAGGCCAAAACCTCATAAACCAGGAGACATTATAGCAATAGACATAACTGGGAAGAAATAGTCTATGGATATGACAAGATAAGTAGGTACATAGATGCAGAGATTGCTAGAGCTCATAGATGGGGTTTTTAGCGGAGAGTCTTCAGAGGAGGTATTCCTCCCCGAGATATCTAACTTGGAGGATGAGAAGAGGATCCTGAATAGGGTTAGATCTCATCATAGGAAGACTAGTAATATATCGGAGAACTGGGCTAGGAAAGCTTCGCGAGAGCTCGTGAGGCTCTCCGAGTATTGGGTACGCAATAGCTAGAGAGGATCTAACTAAGATGATAAGCTTTCTGAGGAAGATAAAGAACGAGGATCACAGAACAAAGCTCATAATAATGAGCTATTCAAGGCATGAAAAATAAATAGATTGGCAGGCTATGAAGCGTGGACCACAAGCAACAGTGGATCCAAGAGGAACATCTTCGTATTGCTCATAATACAGTTTCAAGGAATTGAGAGAGGTCGGCTATAGAAGGCTTAGATACCCACAATGCGATTTCGAAGCAAATAGAGACAGAATAGGGAAGCTAAACATTGGGAAGAAAGTTTTGAAAATGCTAAGGATTAAAGCAGAATTCGGGTCTCTGGCACCCTTCGATACCCTTAAATGACAGATGTAGTTCTGAATAAATGGGGGTTAATGAGCCGCTCATAAGATATGAAGGATATTAGGTCGGTTATCCAATATATATAACTTGTAAACCTTCCTGTTCGGCTATCTTGGCTAATTTCTTGTCACCTGTTAAGAACTTGCTACTATTAAGTGTTTTAGCTGACGTTATCTGTAGAGCGTCGGCTACGTAGATGTGGTGTTTGAAGACTAGCTGTATTGAGTTTCTTATCAATGTTGGTGTTATCCCAATTACTCTCAGCATATGAAGTCTGCTAAGTATCCTCAACTCTCTCATCATGCTTCTCATTAGCTCCCTTACATTAAGTCCTAAGATTCTACTATACTTCTCGAATACTACCGCTGCCTCAGCGATATTCCATGATGAGCACGATACTACTGCTAAACCTCTATATGCATCTCTAAATACCATATCTACCGCCTCACTACCGGGTTCGACTACATATCTCTTGACTAAAGCGCTTGTATCGAGGTAGTAGATCTCCCTACTCATGGTTAACCCTAGCTCTTTCATCTCTTAACTCTCTAACTATCCTAGCTGCGTCTAACCCTCTAGGTCTAGTGGATGTGATCTCCTGATCGAATACCGGTTCTAAATTACCCAACCCTAGATCCTCTGCTA
>CAZFDB010000037.1:0-8725 GCA_964517475.1 uncultured Desulfurococcaceae archaeon
ATTACTGGAGAGGCTCCTCTCCCCGATAAATAGATCTTTATCTTGTTCTTTGATCTACTATCTTTTTTGATAGAGGTTTGAAGTATCGAGATTGTCTTCGCTATATCATCTATATATCTACTATATGCTATGAGGCACTCACTTTTTATCTCCAGAATATTTATTGTTCCACACAGATCTCGTAGACCCCCACTGAAAATATCTTTTTTATATAATCTTCTCTTCATGAGCACAGCAACTTCTGCATCTAATCCTCCTCTTGAGATTAATCCTATGGGGAATAAAGATCCTCCTACACCATCAATAATTGCGCCATCAGCTATCGCGACCCCTGCTGTGAAAGCTCCTAGTTCCACTACTACTATGTTTGCGTTCTTGAGCCTCTCTAGATCCTCTCCTGAATAAATCACGCCAGCAAGCACTGCCACAGCTGTCTTATCAGATGTTCCAAGATCTATTCTATTCAACACTCTATACCCGGGTACAGTGACCAGGTTATATACTGATGGTATACCAATAACAGGTATGTTGATCATATCAATGTTTCTGAGGAAGTATGAAAGATACCTCAACTCCTCTATCCCGGGATCATCTGCGTGTCTCAGTAGAGCCAATAATCTCTTCTCCCTATCAATTTTTCTTAGGTCTATCGGTGGTAAACCGTATCCTGATGGAGCTACTATAAGATCAGGATTAAGTTTCTCTATTATCTCAAATATGTATCTAGGCTCCTTGCTGAGTTCCCCGGACTCGATCTCGTAATAGAAATCTAAGTTATTTTCATCTCCCATAGCAATAGCAGTTGTTATGGTCCCTGGATCTATTGATAAGATCTTCATAAAGATCCTTCGACCCTCTTAATAGCGTCGGATATTCTTCTCTTTGTTGTATTTAGATCCTCTGGAATAGTCTTTGTATTAGATATTATAGGTAGGAAATTAGTATCACCAATCCATCTAGGAACAATATGGATATGTATATGATCCTCGATACCGGCACCTGCCGCTCTCCCAATATTTACACCAATATTAAATCCATGAGGAGAGTATTCTTGTCTCAGAGCACGTATAACGATCTTTAATAACCTTATAAGATCGATTAATTCTTCCTCTGATAATAACTCAAGATCCGACGTGTGTTTCTTAGGCGCAACCATTACATGACCCGCGTTATATGGATACGCGTTAAGTATCGCGATGGAATATTTAGTTTCCTTAACAACGTAGTATCGCTCCGGATCCTTAATTGCTTCACAGAATATACACTCCTTCTTCTCCCCTGCAGTAGAGACATAACTCATTCTCCAAGGTGTCCACAAGATCTTATGTCTAGATTCATTTGACAAAATTCTTCCCTGCTTATTTATTTATTATGGTAACATATATATGGGGGTGTTAACTTAATATGCCTCTCTTTAAGAGACGTTCACTTCCTCTGAGAGTATCTGATATAATGACGCGAGATGTTGCTATAGCTAACGAGAATGCTACTATGTCAATGATAGCTGCGATAATGTATGAGAGAGGTATAGGTAGTGTTGTGATTGTAGATGAGAATAATAAGCCTATTGGGATCGTGACTGAAAGAGATATAGTCTACGCTGTTGCAAAGAATCTTCGTCGTGACGCTCCTGCGTGGAGTTTCATGACTGAGAATCCTGTTGTTGTTAAGGAGAGTGATTTAATTACCGAGGCAATGGAGAAAATGAGAGAACTTAATATAAGACATCTCCCCGTGGTTAATGATGAGGGTAAGTTGGTTGGTATGATCTCATTCAGAGATATAGTTGATTCAGCGTCACTATTATTGTCTCTCCTCAGGTCAAAATAATATTATCCTTTTGCAACACCTATTGGTCTTAATCTAGCGACTAGTTTACTTATCCTAACTTTATCAGCAACTAATGCGACTCTATCAACATCTTTATATGCTTGTGGAGCTTCCTCTGAAATGATTCTTCTATCAACAGCTCTTACATATATACCCTTGCTACTTAATTCACTAAGCACCTTATCGGCAGGGTAGCTTCTCACGGCACCTGCTCTGCTTGACCATCTACCAGCTCCGTGAGGTGCTGAGTAGAAGGTTCTCACACTCTCCTTTATACCAATCATTACGTAACTGGCTGTCCCCATACTACCTGGTATCAGAACAACTTGCCCGATTTCTCTATGCGCATCTGGTATCTCTGGATGTCCTGGTGGAAATGCTCTCGTAGCTCCTTTTCTATGAACAATAACTTTCCTTCTTTTTCCATCTATATCATATTCCTCGATCTTGGCTATGTTATGCGCAACGTCATAGACTATCCCCAGATCCAGTTTCTCGGGATCTGTCTTGAAAACCTTCGCAAAACTTTCCCTACTCCAATGAGTAATTAATTGTCTATTAGTAAACGCGAAGTTAGCTGCTGCGGCCATTGCCTTGAAGTAATCTTGCCCCTCTGGAGAGTTAAATGGTACAGACGCTAATTCTCTGTCGGGTGGATGTATACCGTATTTCCTCATAGCTCTCTCCATAACCATTAAGTAATCACTCGCTACTTGATGACCCAACCCTCTAGATCCTGTATGAATCATGACTACGACCTGGTTCTCGAAAAGTCCGAGGGTCTTAGCAATTCTTTCATCAAAGATCTTATCCACGACCTGAACCTCAAGGAAGTGATTTCCTGCTCCTAACGTCCCTAGCTGTTCTCTACCCCTCTCCTTAGCAACCTTAGACACCTTGGTTGAGTCAGCCCAATCGATCCTTCCTCTTGATTCTATATAGTATTTATCCTTATCCCATCCAAAGCCTCTATTAATAGCCCAGTACACACCCTCATCCAACACCTTATTTAACTCCTCTATGGTGAGTCTTAACTTCCCTGTAGCTCCCACGCCACTAGGTATGTTCTCAAATAATGTATCAACTAACTCTCTTAGCCTCGGTCTAACATCTTTCTCTGTTAAATTGGTTCTCAGTAATCTAACTCCACAATTAATATCGTACCCTATTCCCCCCGGAGATATCACACCTTCGTCAATATCAAATCCCGCAACACCTCCTACTGGGAATCCGTATCCTTGATGACCGTCTGGAAGAACATGAACCTTGCCTAAGATACCTGGGAGAGTCGCTACATTAGCACCTTGGATTAGTGTTAGATCCTCTTTCATTTTACTTAGTAAAAAATCATCAGCATATATCATAACATCAGTTCTCATCCCAGATCTAGAGCCTTTTGGAATAACCCATACATACTCCTCTCCTGTCTTCTCTATTTTTACGGACATGTAATCCACCTCAGTATTCTATGCGATACTGATTAATAAGCATTAATAACTGGAAGTGATCTATAAACTATTTCAGCTGATACAAGTCTCCACATGATTTTTAATAATATAGCAATATAAGTTATAGGTTAACTATAATTTATTTATAAGTTATTTATTATAGTTTTTTTCTAGGGATCTTAGTTGATTACGAAGCAACTTCTAAAAGATCTTTTACTTATTAGAGAGAGGAAGCCTCTTATACATCATATAATGAATTTTGTTGTTATGAATGATAGTGCTAATATCACACTAGCTATTGGCGCCTCACCTATTATGGCTCATGCAGTTGAGGAATTAGAAGATTTAGTTGCTGTAGCCGATGCTGTCTATATAAATATTGGTACCCTAGACTCTTTCTGGATCGATTCTATGTTTCATATAAGCAAATTAATTGATAAATACAATAAACCTTTACTCCTAGATCCTGTAGGCGCAGGAGCAACTAGATTAAGAACAGAGGTTTCTAAGAAACTTTTAGAGAGAGGCAACGTCTCAATATTGAAAGGAAATGCTGGTGAGATGTTATCTCTAGCAGGTTTAGGAGATAAGGTCAAGGGTGTTGACTCACTTGTTGAGATAGGGTTTGAGGCTGTTGAGATCTTGGCGGAGAAATATAACGTTACCGCTGTGGCTACCGGTAAAGTGGATTATATCTCTAATGGTCGCAAGTTAGCATCTCTTGAAGGAGGATCATATTTATTTAAATATGTCACAGGAACCGGTTGTATGCTGGGTTCAGTTATGGCTTCTTTTATGGCTGTGAATAAAGATTATTTCACTGCAGCTATTGAAGGATCCGCATTATTTAAGAGAGCCAGCGAAATTGCAGAAAGAAGATCTGGGCCTAATCCAGGTACATTTAAAGTAGAGCTTATGAATACTATATTCAATTTCTCTGAATATGATCATTCGGATCTTGATCGTAAAATCAAGATCTCTGAAACACGAGAATTTTAATATATCAATGATTATTTTTAGAGAAATTCTTTTCTTTTTAGGGGATTTATGTGAGGAGTTTAAAAGAGTTATTGAAGTATCTGATTACTCTAAGATGTGTTAATGATCCTGAGAATAATATAAAGCCTTCAAATCAATGTGTTGAGGGAATTGAGGAGATCCTTAGAGATAGAAATATTGATTATAACAAGATCGAGGATGAGGGTTATTACAGCTTTATATACATTTTCGGTTCTGGGAAAAGAACTATTTTATTAATGGCTCATTTCGACGTGGTTCCTCCAGGACCTTCATGGACAAAGAATCCTTTTGAACCTGTTGAGGAGGGTGGTAGGATCTATGGTAGAGGAGCTTTAGATGATTTATCTAATGTGGCAGTCATGATCCATGTATCTAGAGAATTAGAGAAAATTGCTGAGAGATTAGATGGGAGAATAATTACTGCATTTACAGGAGACGAGGAGACAGGAGGTGAGCATGGTGCTTATAGGGTTAGGGAGTATTTGATGTCTAGAGGAGTTTTTCCAAATTATTTAATTAATGGTGATGGCGGAGGTTTAGTAATAATAAATAGGAGAAGACCTAGTTTTAGGATCAGAGTTTCTGCTCCATCTAGAAAAAAGAGAATTAGGGGTATTATGTCTCTTAGGAGATACGAGCTTCAGAGTCGATATAGACATGCAGCTTATTTCTTAGCGGGTTCAGATACTCATCCTATGATAAAATTGGCTCATGATATTGATCAAGAAGATCTTTATATCATAGGTCTTAGAGGAAGTTTTGTTAAAAGTAATGTTCTCCCGGAGTATATTGAGGCTGAATTAGTCTCAAAAGAAGAGGGTTTAGGGGCTAGGGAGTACGAGGTTGATATATCGTTAACCAATTTGGTGAAGCTCCTTATCCCTCTAACTCATATAGCTATTGAAGCTGATTTTGTTAGTCAATATGGTATAACAGCTACTCCAAATATATATAGGTTTAGCAATAATATGCACATATTCGAGATTGATGTTAGGGCTCCTATAAAGAAAGGCCCAGATACTCTAAAGAAATATGTCTCTAAGATCATTAAGGAGTATATGCCTAGCGCTAATCTTGAGATCTATGGCGGTGTGGGCTACCTAGATACGCCTAGTAACAGTAGAATTATTAAGAAATCTGTTGAGGTTCTCAAGAATCTGGGTTTAGAGCCTAGGATTGTTGAGAAGGCAGGTGCTAGCGACTCTAGATATTTCTCTCCTCTAGGTGTTGAAGCTATTGATTTCGGACCTGTAGGTGGAAATGCTCATGGCCCAGATGAATATGTGGAGATTTGGAGCCTTGATCTTTTATCAAGATTTTATAAGGATCTAGTAGCAAAATTATTATCAGCAGATGAGGAATGAAAACTGATTTATCTTGTCTAGATCTATGTAGAAACGATTTTATGAATGCTATACTTGCTATGGAGGATTATGATGATTCTTGTTCACGCCTCTCCGCATCAACTATTATTACACTATCTCTTTTCCTTGATAAAAAATATTTTCTTCAGAGTATTGATCATGTGAAATGCTTTGTTCTCAGAGATGATGCTGGTAGGTTCTTAAAACTTTTACCTAGGTCTAGCGAGTATATGGAGGATTTCGAATGTATTCATATCAACAATTTAATGGATCTTGAAATAAATTGTTGGCCTGCGAATAAATTAATTGATAAGGAAACACTTAGAAAACTCATTGATTTCCTTAGGATCAGAATTACTGAGGATAATGGTTTATTTAATCCTGCCCAAGCAGATGTTCTGGTTTATAGAGATGATTATATTATTGAGATACCGCCTCTAACATTTCTATCTATGAAAGATATTGAGGAGAGAGTGTTGATTCGCGAGAGAGATCTGAGGATGGGAGGTACTGGTAGAATCTTTGTATCGGGTAAGGATAGGCTAATGATAAAAGATCCTAGAGGGATAAAAATTGTACTTGTAGGGGATTTCAGAGGACTTAAGTGCTTATCTATAGAGAACAGAGATATCTGCTTAGGAGAGGATTATTTACTTTATGTAGATGCATTTGGTAGATTTGTTTTAAAGGGATCTGGTTATAGGGAAATTTTGCTAAGAACTAATTTGAGAAGTTCTATTTTATCATGGTCTCATCCGATAGGAGCGGCTGCTGGGATCTACGAAAAATTTATTGGGAGGGATCTAAAATGTTGGTGGTTTGATCTATCTGATCTAAGCAATAGTGTTCATGTGAGTATAGCGTCTCATCCATATCTAGAGGCTAGGATAGAGAAAATAGATGAGATTAAATTATTGTTAGCAAACGGATCATTTGTCGTATCTATTGGTGCTTCGCTTGAGGAGACGTCTCCATGGATCTATTCTCAGAGATTAAGTGATTACATAGAGACAAACTTTGTTCCAGTGTCAAGAAAACCTTTGATTAGCTTAGCACCGAACAAGATTCTTCTACACAGCATAAACTACGATTCTGTTAAAAATAGTATTAATTTACATTTAGTTAATCATTTACCTAAGAATTTCTCTCTAACACTAATTACCTCAGGTTATTTCAGAGGAGCTGAGGTATCATATATAAAAAATATTTGGGAGACCTTGATCCCTGGTTTTAATATATTTAGATTAACTATGCCTTCCTACTCGTTAGCCGTTATAAGATTATTGAGTAAGGATCTTGAGAATTAACAGATTTTTGAGCCCGGCTTAGTATCTATCTTAGGATCTGGGTATAGAATAGATGGAGTGCCTCCCTCTTCGCATCCTGCAGCCAAGATCATTCCTTGACTTATGTACCCCCTGATTCTCTTAGGCTTGAGATTAGCAACTACAACAACTTTCTTACCAATCATTTCCTTAGGATCATACCAATTAGCTACTCCTGCAATTATTTGTCTCTCGCCTAACTCCCCCAGATCAACAATTAATCTAAGTAAACCCGTCCCCTCAATTCTCTCCGCATGTTTTACTAAACCTACTCTCAGATCTATTTTTTTGAAATATTCGATATCTATCTCTTCTCGCGTAGCTATTAAAAGCCACCTCCTACCTTATAAATCATTGAAGTCTGAAAAATTTTTGGTTTATCCACTATATGAGACTGAACTTATCTCTTTAATTTTCTCAAGGTATTTAAATGCTAATTTCTTGGTCATCTCAAGGATCTTTGGTATATCTTCTCTAGGTATTGAACTTACACCACTTTTCTGCACACCTGTTAACACGCCATCTTCGGAGTAGGCTATTGTTATTAGTGCATCGGATATTATCTCCTCTTCTAAAGAGGGATCAATTAAATAATATCTAGACCCTGAATTCTCGTCAGTTATCTTAGCAAGTGTTGCAGTCACAACTTTTTTTGTGAGAGGTAGTGGTTGATAACTGTTTTTCTGAATATTTATTTCATTTGTATTCTGATCTATTGATACCGTAGGTACACGAGTGTTTAATAGAGCTAATAATGTGGCTATTGATGAAGCATCAATCATATTACCATCATAATCTATCACGTATATATCGATAAAGACATTCCATACTCTTCTTCCTGGTATAATAACTAATTTACTCAGATCAATAGCTCTGATATCTCTTAAGGATCTATCGATGATCCTAGATAACTCAACTGCTCGTTCATCTGGGGGTCCTGGTTCAAAAACTGGTGAGGCATGTGGTAGAAATTCTGCATTAACTATGAGATTCCCCTCCTCAGGGGTATCTGGGAAAGGTGTGCCTAACTCTATTTTCACCCCAGCTAAAATTTTTGTGTGTCCGAGTCTAACTAGTGCTGAGCCATTGGCATTAGGGATAATACCTAACTCAGCATTTACAGCTCTATGATCCTCGAAAGATCTCTCGTCCACCCTGGTTCCCTTAGCAAGTAATGTTAATATAGCATTCTTTCTTATCCGAGGTATAATAGGTAGATTTGTTGGTGTCATTGACATTTTTATAGAACCTCTTCATATTCTACATACTTCTTTTTTAAAGCTTCTTTCTGCATACCATAGATCTTCATAATCCCCTCTATAGCCATCTCTAGAGCTTTATTAAATTCCTCTTCTGTAAGAACCCCATTTAATTGAAGTAATGTTATCTCTCTATAAGAAGGCATCATAGCCACAGGCATATCAGCTTCACCATACATATCCTCCTTCTCATTCTCATCTAGAACAAGAATACCCTGAACCTTTCCCACCGCAACTCCAGCAACAAGATCTCTTAGAGGAATACCAGCATCTGCTAGAGCTAGAGAAGCGGCGGTTACACCAGCTGTTCTTGTCCCACCATCCGCGTTAAGAACCTCGACAAATATATCGATTACTGTTCTGGGGAAATTCTCTACTAGAATTGCTGGTTCCAATGCTTCTCTTATTACTTTAGATAACTCTATTTCTCTTCTCGAAGGAGCTGGACTCTTTCTCTCATGTGTTGAGAATGGTGCCAT
>CAZFDB010000038.1:0-8550 GCA_964517475.1 uncultured Desulfurococcaceae archaeon
CGAGACAGGGACTTCGAGTATTGGTATATCAGCTGAGTATCTCGACGCCATTGCACATGTAATGGAGCATCAACTTGGTGAACTGGCGCAAATCTCCGAGAAAACTAATCGTATGAGTAGATCAATTGATGACTTAGTTTCTTCAATTGATGAATTAAAGGAGCTTGTTAAGGTATTAATTAAGCTTCAATTAGCTCAGTTAATAGAGGATAAAGAGATGAAGAAAAAACTTATAGCTGATGCTGTAGATAAGCTATAGGGCTTGTTAAAATTGCCTGAATTAAAAAAGATAGAGGTTATACAAATACCTGTACCAGAGGGCGTCAACGTCATAGTAGGTCAATCACATTTCATAAAAACTGTTGAGGATGTATATGAGACTCTCGTAACATCTGTTCCAGGAATAAAATTCGGTTTAGCATTCAACGAAGCTAGTGGCAAGAGACTTGTTCGTATTGATGGGAATGACGATGAACTCATAAAATTAGCATCAGAAGTAGCTTTGAAAGTTGGTGCTGGACACTTCTTCATCATATACATAAGAAATGCTTGGCCAATAAATGTGCTTAATAGATTAAAAGATGTTCAGGAAATAGTTAGAATACTTGCTGCAACATCAAACCCTCTCCAGATAATAGTCGCGGAAACTGATCAGGGTAGAGGAGTACTAGGTGTCGTGGACGGATACACACCGCTGGGTGTAGAAAAAGAAGAAGATATTATGGAGAGAAAACAGTTCCTGAGAAAAATAGGTTATAAGAGATAATGAGGTGTAGAAGATCTCTGCTGAAAAGAAAATAGTTAGAGCAGATATTTATCTACTCAAGAAATTTTTGTTTTCAACTGAGTATCTAACCATAGATCTTCTAAAAATAGAGAAGATTATTAAAGATGTTGAGATAACTCTCATATATGATAAGGAAGTTCTGAAAGATTTTGATCTAGGAAATTTTTTTCATTATATAAAGACGATATTGAGAAGAATAATATAGATTACATATTAGCGATTGCGAAAGAGAATAGTATTGAGCACCAAGTACTGTACTCGGTAAAAGAGATCTTGGAGGAAAAATTTATTTCATCTCCAAAGGTGATAAAGATTGATAGATTAGGAGTTATCTGTAGAGAGAGAAATACGGAGGAGATGAAGAGTTCTGAGAAGATATATAAGAATGAGGATATTAAATGGTTGATCCCTGGTAAAGAAGTTTATTCAGGAGAATATTTCTTTTTCAAAGGTTCATATAATTCAAGCTCAGGATGCAATCTAGTTATTATTCAGAGTGATGGTGGAACATTATTTCTAAGTATCCCAGAGCAATCTCTGGTTCAGAAAGAAGTGACGAAGAAATCAAGTGAGAAAAAGAAGAAATCTAAGAAGAAGACTAGTGCTAAGATGAAGAGTAGGAGCAAAGGATCTAAGTAACCTACTGCAAGACAAGTGATAGGATAGCTTTCTGAACATGTAATCTATTTTCAGCCTGATCCCACACAATACTATTAGGTCCATCAATAACCTCATCAGTCACCTCCTCTCCTCTATGAGCAGGTAGACAATCCATGAAGTCAGCATCGTTCTTAGCTAGAGACATTAGTTTTGTATCAACTCTGTAAGGCTCCAGATCCCTAATTCTCTTCTCTCTCTCCGCCTCCTGACCCATAGATACCCATACATCAGTATATATTATATCAGCGTCTCTCACAGCCTCGGCGGGGTTCTCTGTTATATGTATAGATCCTCCTGATTTCTCCGAGAAAATATACGCTTTCTCCAAAATATGTTTCGCTGGTTGATAAGAGGATGGTGTAGCGATCCAGAAATTAATACCTAGTCTAGAACCTATAGCTAAGAGACTATTAAGCACATTATCACTACCATCACCTACAAAAGCCATTTTTAAACCTCTGAATCTCCCGAATCTCTCAAGAATTGTGAAGAAGTCAGAAACGGCTTGGATAGGATGCTCGAGATCGCTTAATCCATTTATTATAGGAATAGATGAGTATCTTGCCAAATCCTCAAGATCTGATTGTTTATAGACTCTAGCAACTATGCCATCCAAGTATCTACTGAGTACTCTGGCTGTATCAGGTATTGTTTCTCCTCTCCCTAGTTGAAGCTCATTCCAAGACATATAGAGAGTATCTCCACCTAATTGCTTCATAGCAACCTCAAAACTAACTCTAGTTCTCGTACTAGGTTTCTGGAATATTAGGCCTAGTATCTTGCCTCGTAGAACAGGAATTAATCTCTCTCCTAAATAAAGTCTTTTCTTAAGATCTTGTGATAAATCGAATATTAGATATAGATCCTCTTCATCTAGATTTAGAGCAGATAATATGTGTTTACCCCTAAGCTTATTTCTCAAATGAATTCCCTAGTAAGATCCTCGGAGCCGGCTAAAAACCTTTTCTAACTACAAAATCAGTGTAGTGGCATCTCCCACAATACCATCTCTCTCCACCCGCATCTTTGTAGTAGCCCATGACAGCGCCGCATCTAGGACATATTCTATTCCTAAGTTTAATTCTATCCCCCTCAATAATATATAGAGATGATCTGAATCTCTTCTCCTTAGCCATAGTTCAGAACACCTACTCAGACTTCTTCTTTTTCTCCTCTCTATCTCTAGCTAATATATACTCCTCCTCAAATTTCTTAAGTGTTTCAGCATCACTATATATTCTAGCGATCACTTTAGAACTCCCTCTTCCATAACTAGTATCAATTCTTCTTACAACAACAAGATCTTTATCTACTGAATATATCTTTGATAAAATCTCCTTAACCTCTGATCTGGTAGGTGTTCCAACACCTACATGCTCAATTCTTGCTTCAATCTCTCTTCTTTTTAATAGATTATTATATCTCTCACTTATGATAAATAATACTCTTTTATCATCTATTTTAAAAGCTCTGAGAGATTTCTCCATTTTCCTAATCCTTTTAATGAGATATACTTAATCTACTTTTAAATAAAAAGATTTAGAGAGAATCATTCTTCATAGAATACTAGAGAAAATATAGATGTGATGTGTACAGATGTGGCTATGTGTAATCAATTGATTCTTTAAAAACTAATTTTTATTTTATCTCAATCTGTATCTCTATTGTTGATGTTCTCACTAATCTCCCATCTTGTGTTTTTAATTGCTCACTCCCAATCTCGATTTTCTTAATATCCACTCTATCTCTCAAGAATCTTTTTCTAACAATCTCTACAGCATCAACAGCTTTACTTATAGCTCTACCTCTCGCTTTCACAACTATGTTATTTATACCCTGGCTATTCATTTGAAGTATTGCTAATACATAATTCATAACTGGTTTCTTACCTACTAAAATCGTATTAACAGCCGGTGGCTGAGCCGCCAAGATATATCACCTCTAAGACTTTTTATTTAGGCATATAAAAGTTTTTCTACACCCTAGTTTTGAGAAGTGATGAATTAAATGTTAAGATAATGTTATTTATCTTGCACATAATTATACTGTGGTGGTTAGATATGAGAATTGCTATTGGTTCCGATGATCTTTATCCTGCCGCCATATTCCTAAAAGAATATCTCGAGAAGAAAGGATACGAATTAGTTTTAGTAGGATCTCTGAAAACGAATAAACCCGAGCCATGGCCCAACGTAGGTTTCGAAATCGGTGAGTTGGTTGCGAGAGGAGAAGTGGATTTCGGTATAGTAATATGCTACACCGGAACAGGCGTGTCAATAGCCGCGAATAAGGTGAGGGGTGTTAGAGCGGCATTGGTCTTTGATGCTAAGAATGCTAAGGGTGCTCGTCTCTGGAATGATGCTAATGTATTAGCTCTCAGTGGAAGACTCACTTCTCCTGAGGTAGCTAAAGAAATAATAGATGCTTGGTTAGAGACTAGAGAAATAGATCCTTCTGAGGCTCAGAATATAGAGGTCTTGAAGAAATATGATGAAAAGAGATGCTAATCTGATAAAACTTCATTAATTAATTCTCTTAATTCATCATCCAGACTCTCTAACTTCGCTGGTTTAATACCCTTAGACCTAACCCTCCTAAGATCACCTCTTACCCAACTCTCATATATTTTCTCGCAATTACCATGATTCCTACATGAATTATCGATAAATTCTCTGATTCTCTCAAAAGCTTCTTCATCACTTAATTTCAAGACATTAACAAGATAAGGAGACAAGACCTTCAAAATAAATCTTTTTCTACCATCGCGAAGTCCTCTGGAAATAACTTTCTCAATCCACTCCCTTCTCTTAGGCTCAGAACTTATCTTCTTTCTACTAAAAATATTTTTCTTCATATTCTCAAGAAAAAGATCTATTTTCTCAACACATTCACTAGATAGATCTTCTGAACATAGTTTCTCTATACTCTTCACCAATTCATCTAAATCTTCTGAACCTCTACTCATCTCTCTATATATCCTTTAACAATCATATATTAACACTATAACTTATAGATATTAAAGGTAGAAAATGAGTGATTTAATAAGAAGTTTCATAGCTGTAGAGATCGAGGATCGGGAAGTTCTTAACAAGATTATCAGGATCAGAGACATGATTGCTTCATTAAGTGGAGAGGCAATAAAAATAGTTGAGGACGAGAATATTCACTTAACCATTAGATTTCTCGGAGAAATTGATAGAGTTGTTCTCGAGAATATTAAGAAGATTCTTGATGAAGTGAGAAACTTCAAGAGATTTAGTATTCATGTTAAGAATCTAGGAGCTTTCCCAAATATCTCTAGACCAAGAGTAATTTGGGTTGGTATTGAAGAGGGTTTCGAGGAACTTAAGAGAATAAGAAGATTCATTGATGAAAAGACTTTGGGGTTGAGAATATACGCTGATCAACACGATTTTCAGCCTCATATAACAATTGCGCGTGTAAAAACTAGTTTGCCTCCTAAAGCATCTCAGATACTACTGAATTACTCATCCGAGGACTTTGGATACTCCCCAGTGACTAAAGTGGTTCTCAAAAAAAGTCATTTGACTCCTCGAGGACCTATATACACAGATCTTTACACAGTGGAACTCTCATAGGTGTCTTCTCTGAATAGTTCTTATCCAGGTAATTTGGAGAAGATAGAGAAGATAGTTAATGAAGTGCTACCAAGGATCAGACCTAGTGAGGAGGAGATTATGAATGCCTTCGAGATTTTTAACGAGATTAAGAGAGAGTTAGAGCCTTACTTCAGTGACGTCGGGTCAGAGATCCAGTTGCACGGATCAGTTGAGAAAGGAACTGCATTATCAAAAGAACTTGATCTTGATATATTCATTCTTATACCCAAGAAACTAGGTAGAGAATGGATAAGAAAAGAGTTTATTAAGAGAGCTAGAGAAGCACTAAAAAAATATGATTTAGAGGAGAGATTCGCTGAGCACCCCTACCTGAGGATCAAGATTAACAAAGAAATTGAGGCAGATATTGTTCCAGCACTGAAAATAGATGATCCTAGGGAAAGTATCACAGTCGCAGACAGAACTCCTTTCCATACGCGTTATGTGAAGAATAGACTTACTGATGACATGAGAGATTCTGTGAGACTTCTCAAGAAATTCATGAAAGGTGTAGGTGTGTATGGAGCTGAGGTTAAAATTGGCGGGTTCTCAGGATACTTAACAGAGCTACTAGTAATAAAATACGGATCTTTTATAGATGTTATTAAAGAAGCTAGTAGATGGAGGATCCCGGTTGTACTCACTCTAGATAATACTGAGGATCCGTATACACTGAGGAAAATATTCCCAGATGCTTCTTTTATATTCCCTGATCCTGTTGATCCTAGGAGAAACGCGGCCGCCGCAGTTAGAGAAGAGACATTATCTAGATTCATATTAGCATCAAGAGAGTTTCTAGAAGAACCATCCGAAGACTTTTTCTACCCACCGGAGCCTCCTATGAGTCTTGTTGAGAGAAGATTATCAGAATTATGCTACTTAGCTCTTGAGATAGAGATTACGAGGAGAGACTCGCCTGATAATATATGGGGTCAGCTACATAGATTAAAAAGAAGGATCTTTAATACTCTTGAAAGTGAGGGTTACGAACCATTATACATAGATACTTATTGGGACGAGAAAAAAGATCCGATAATATATCTAGAGTTGCCGAGTGAGTATTGTGAGAAGAAGTATCTGTGGAGAATAATTGAGGGTCCTCCAATAAATAGTTTTGAGAGCTCGAATTTTATTAAGAAGCAACTAGAGATGGGTGAGGGGTACTGGGTGAGGGGAGATAGATTATTCGGTAGAAGAAAGAGATATTTAGAGGAGTTATTAAAAAAGATCAGAGAATTATCTCAGTTGAATGGTATTAGATGCTGTAGAAGAATTCTAGATAAAGAAGTTTTTGTGAAATTCAGCGAGGACAGAGAATATATTGTGTGGTTAGGTGAGGTCGTGTTGAAAACACAGCCTTATCAATTTAAGAGGTTAAGAGGATCCTGAGGATTTAGAGCTGTTTCATTTTTCATGATTATTTGTTTTGGTTTAATGTTCTTAAAGCCACTAAATATACTGAGACGGAATGCTTATCTAATCGCATCTCCTCATAATATCTTCGTGATCTGTGGAGTTTATTGTTACTTTTTGGTCTACGAGTGGAAGTTAAGCTGTTGGAGAAAGGCCTATAAGCTAAAAGTAAAATTAAAATTTTTTAGTGGCAAGAACTCTCCCGAGGCGATGGGAGCGTTGCTCCAAGTCTCGGGGGATCATCCCTAGATAGGAGTCTCGTGCCGTTAGGCTCGACAGCCGCCCATGACCCCACGTTGATTGCTCGTGAAACGTGGGTGAGGTGGAAGTCCTTAGATGCAACGAATATAAATAGATTAATGAGAATGAACATCCAGGGACAAATGGTTTATAACTATGTATCCTCCTTTATCTAATCTTATGAGACCTTGCTCATATAAGTCTTTAATAATCTTCTGAGCCTCTACTCTATCTAACCCTAATTCTCTCATAAGGATCTTCACAGCATCGCTTTGTTTATATAATCCATAGATCTCAAATGCCTCGGATAGTATCTTCAGCGCCTCACTATATTTCTTGGAAACCTCTAGATCATGTATTTTATTATGCTCATCTAATCTGAATATGAGTACCTCTCCATCAGAACATTTCATAATATAGGTACCAGGTCTCAAACCACTATGAATAGTGATCACAGGATAAAATCCATATGATCTTATGGTTGCTCCACCTGTGTCTGTGTATAGGCTTCTAGCCTGAGCTAGCTCATTTCTATACCTTGATAAATTCTCGGCTGGTGAGAGAATAATTAGTGGATCTCCTACACCAAATACTATTTTACTCAGGTAGTCTTCGAATAAATCGCTTTCACCGATAACTCTCTCTGTGATCCTCCATATATCCAATAAGTACACTTTATCGAATCCTTCTTTGATTAAATAGGATATGTTATGTTTAAGTATTAAAAGATGTAATCTACGGATCTTTGATATAAATACTGGTCTTCTCCTAAACGAATTATATAACTTAGTTAAAACACGTGGTTTCTCACTATCCAATGAGAGCTACCTCATAGCTTATACAGTAAAATTAGGTAGAGGATTGTGAGTACAGCGATGAGTATTGGTGAGATCATTATATCTACAGAGCCTATTCTAACCGATATAAGTATCAATGGTTTGAAATCATCTGGGATCTGGTTATATAATCGGCGGAGCTCTGGTGTATATGCTATAACTAATCCTATGACGAGAATAGCTACACCCAGAATAATTAGTAGAAGACCTATTAACTCAAGTGGTTTACTTATTAAATCAAGATAGGACCTCATCTACACACCCTCTATAGATAATTTATGGTTGCGTAGACAAATATTTGCGTAGTATTGCTTAGGTGAAAATGCTTATTACATTGCTAATAGCTTTATAGATATAGTGGAGTTTGGTGTAAAGAATGGTTAGATATAAATCTGTGGAGCAGATCCTTAAGATAATGAGGAATCTGGAGCAGATAAGGAATATCGGTATTATAGCTCATGTAGATCATGGAAAAACAACATTAACAGACACATTGTTGGCGGCGGCGGGTATTATCTCTGAGAAATTAGCTGGTGAGGTACTAGCACTTGATTATCTCAATGTTGAGCAACAGAGAGGAATAACTGTTAAAGCCGCCAACATAAGTCTCTACTACGAATTCAGTGGAAAACCCTACGTAATAAATCTAATTGATACACCAGGACACGTAGATTTCAGTGGTAAGGTCTCTAGAAGTCTCAGAGTGCTTGACGGTGCTATTGTTGTTGTAGATGCTGTTGAGGGCGTGATGACTCAGACAGAGACTGTTCTTAGACAAGCTCTTGAGGAGAGGGTGAGACCACTTCTATTCATAAATAAGATTGATAGATTGATTAAGGAGCTTAGAATGTCTCCTAAGGAGATACAAGATAGATTTGTTCAGATTATTAAGGAAATAAATATATTAATTGATACATACGCGGAGCCTGAGTTCAAAGAGAAGTGGAGACTAGATCCTGTGAAAGGTCAGATCGCATTTGGATCAGCTAAGGAT
>CAZFDB010000039.1:0-8494 GCA_964517475.1 uncultured Desulfurococcaceae archaeon
CTAGGATACCTCTGATAAGATTAGTTAATAGAAGAGTTGGGGATAGAATAGATGTTAGAGAAGCTCTGCCTCCAGGAACATCTGAGAAGCTTTTCAAAGAGGCTTATGAACTTGGGGATAAACTTAGTAGGGGAGCAGATATATTCCTCGTGGGAGAGAGTGTACCTGGTGGAACAACAACTGCCATGGCTATACTGAGAGGATTGGGGCACGACGCTGAGAATCTGATTAGTAGCTCTATGAAGAATAATCCAATAGATCTTAAGAAAAAAATTGTTGAGAAAGCAATTAGTAGAGTGAGAGATCGCGAAAACCCATTCCATATAAATGATATGGTGGGAGACCCCGTGCACATAACAATTACGGGGTTGGTGGCGGGTGCGCAGAGAAATAATTCACTAATCATATTAGCTGGAGGAACACAGATGTTATCAGTAGTAGCACTACTCAAAGCAATAAATAGATCAAGGCTGGATAGAGTGGTAGTAGCAACAACGAAGTGGATTATTAAAGATAGAGGTGATGAGATCAAGAGATTCCTCGAGGAAATAGCTCCGGAGACAACTCTCGTATACACAGAATTAGATTTCGAAGACTCCCCCTTCGAGGGATTAAGAGCATATGAAGAAGGGTATGTGAAAGAAGGTGTTGGTGCCGGGGGAACAAGTCTCTTAGCAGTTGCTAAGGGCATGGATGTAAAGGATCTGAAGAAACTGATCTATGAGGAGTATATGAGGATAGTGAGAAGATATGACTAGGATAATGAGAAGCGATGAGGAGTATCTAGTTATAGATTTATTACGGGATATGCTAGTCATATCAACAGCGGCGTGCCCAAAGATATACGAGGATATTAGATACGTGGTGTTTAAGAAAGTTCCTAGAGATCTTGGGTACGTGGATCTTAAACAATACTGCAGAGAAATAAGCCGTGGACTAGGACTAGATCATGATGAAACAATAATTTTCTTAACAGCAGCCGACATAACGAGATATATATATGAGAAAGAGATCTATAAGGATATCAAGGCAGAGATCTATGCAACAATAGGTATCGAGCACATATCGTGCATAGGCGAGGAGGAGAGTCATAGGATCAACACAATAAATATCTTCGTAGCCATCAACAAAACACTTAGTAGAGTTGGTCTAGCAGATCTATTCAGATTAGTCTCGGAAGTCAAGGGATTATTAATTAGTTTAGGAGGACCATTATGCATAAATAAACCATCGATCGGCACAGCATCAGATGCAACAGCTGTAGCATCGGCACGAGACAGATCCGGGGAAGACTTTGCGGGACCAGCAACTGATGTGGGAATAGCGGTTTCAAGAGTGATGTTGAGAGGGTTCTCGAAATATCTACGAGACATATCACTAGATAAGTATGTCAGGTACACAATAGGGTTAAACGGATTAGAAGATCTACTAAGAATAACTCTAAAGATCTATGATAAGGCACCTATACCTGGACTTGATAGAGATTTGGTTGAGAGAGAATTAAGAGAGGAGTATATGAGGATGTTAAAGGATCCTAATATACTAGTATTTATAAGAGGTGTTAGACTACTCGAAGCATATCTCTCGCTGAACATGATGCCTATAATAAGCTTAGATGAGTACGTAAGAGATTCACCGGGACTAGTAGTAGATGAGCTACTAGGCAAATCCTTAGCTGAGTACATAAATGGTTTCAAGGGTTTGCTAACATATTACTGGATAGATAGGATGAAGAGAGAAGAATTACCTGAGCTAAGTAGATACCCACCATTAACAGATGATCTTCTGGCTTCATTAATAGGTTCTGTGCTAAGCAGATTCTATGACAAGTACACGAGGAAGTAGTTTGTGGCGGTGTAGTTATTGGATATAATTGTAATGGCTGGTGGAAGAGGTTCTAGACTTGGTGGAGTTGATAAACCATTACTTAAGATATGTGGTGAGAGAATAATTGATCACGCGGTGAAAGAAGCTAAGAAAATAAGTCATAGAAAAATTATTATTTGCACAAAAAAAGAATACATGGATGAATTAGTCTTATTGAGAGAATACGATGTAGAGATCCTTGAATGCCTCGGAAGAGACTATGTCGAGGATCTAAATATTGCTTTAAGCAAAATAGAGTTCCCAGCCCTTATACTCCCAGCCGACACACCATTCATAACATCTGAGATAATAAATAGATTCATTGAAGAGGCTGGGAAGAATAGAAGTGATATCATAACACTGATGAGATGCCGCGAAAACATATGTGTTGAGACAGGAGTATCTCTATTCAATAAATCAAGTGGTGGGTGGAGAAACATTTATTTCATAGACTCAATAGAGTTACTAGATATTGATACCCGAGAAGATCTCTTGAGAGCTGAGAAACAATGCGAATACATGGAGGAGTTAGAGAAGCGAGAATAGATTTCAGCGTAAACACGAATCCTATCGGTCCGCCAGAAAAGATCCATAGAATCTTAGAGAATTGCCTCAAGAGAAGAGTCTATGAGAAATACCCAGATTATAATCAAGCGATGACAAGGAGGCTAATCGCTGAATTCTACGGCGTAGATGAGGCAAACCTGATCTTGTCTAATGGCGC
The DNA here is from genome assembly GCA_964517475.1 of uncultured Desulfurococcaceae archaeon. Classification (GTDB taxonomy): domain Archaea; phylum Thermoproteota; class Thermoprotei_A; order Sulfolobales; family AG1; genus WYEN01. The sequence goes on from CAZFDB010000039.1 coordinate 2,591, forward strand.
GGCTGAAGCAATTAATCTAGTTATAATCGCGGCGAAACCACGTAGAATAGTTGTTGCTGAACCATCATATGGGGAATATGAGAGTATCGTAGGAGTACTTAATATCAGATACGAATATGTTCTTATGAAGATTAGAGAAGAGAGATTCTTACTAGATCTTGGGGAATTAAGAAGTTTCTGTGAAGAAGACACACTTATCGTTATTACTAACCCTAATAACCCAACAGGATCCTATGTTGATCGTGGAGAGATAATTGATTTCGGAAGAGAATGCGGAGCTAAGATACTATTAGATGAAGCATATATTGAGTTATGTGATAAATGCCCGATTCATGTAGGAGACGCCTCAGAAAATATTATTGTTGTGAGAACACTTACGAAATGGTTGGCGATCCCTGGTCTGAGAATAGGTTTTATACACACAGTTGATCATGGGCTTCTTAACAGAATCGATCTTCTCAGACAACCTTGGAATATAAATAGCTTAGCTGAGTGTTTAGTAGAGGAATTATTCCTAGATAAGAGAGACCTGTTAGAATTCATCGAGGCATCAAGAAAATATATTTATTCTGAGAGGAGAAGAGTAAGAGATCTGCTGAAGAGAATTGGTTTGAGAGTATTTGAAAGCGACACAAACATACTTCTGATAGAGAATCCTTATTCACAAATGATTATCAGAGAATTATTGAGGAGAGGGGTTGCCGTGAGAGATTGCTCAAGTTTCAAAGGTTTAGGACCAAGCTATTTCAGAATAGGTGTTAAGAGGAGAGATGAGAATGATCTATTGATAAAATACTTGAGTGAGGAGATTAGATATAGGTAGTAGTGGTTTATGGAGAGATTTTCTTAGACTGCTAGGGCTGCTAACAATAATTCCTGTACCGAGAGGTGATAGGGGTCTTGAGCTAGGATCTCTTTATCTAATATCTTTAATAGGTTTTATCAAAGGCTTATTCGTAGTGTCTCCATTACTCATAATAATTCTTCTAGGAAGCAACTATGCTATGATAACAACTTCTTTAGTAATAGCGATTCATTATATTATTCAAGGATTTCTACACGCCGACGGATTAATTGATTTTGGAGAAGCTTTACTAGCCTCTAGATTCGGAGCAGACCCATATAAATTAATGAAGGATGCTCATAGAGGCTCATACGCCATTGCTTTATTCGGGTTATTTATCGTAGCTCTATACAGCTCATTGTATACTATGCTAATCACCTCATCATTCGCGGTGGCTATTATAATGATTATATCGGCTGAGATGATCTCGTTGATCTCAGCATTATATTTATCATATATAGGTGGAGAACCTCCCGAGGGTATGGGCAGGATCTTTAAGAGAAGTATTAGGAGAATAGATCTCTTTATCAGTTTCTTGATTAGTATTGCAATAATTATATTGATCTCATACATACTCCTTATTCAATTTATAGAGGTAATAATTACGTTGATCAAGGCCCTGATCCCCATGCTACTATCGATCTCAACAACCTATTACTTATCTAAAAAAATACTTGGTTTTGTTAATGGTGATGTTCTAGGTTTCTGTATTGAGTTATCATATCTAATGATCATTATATTAGGTGCATTACTCTGACTATTGATTGGTTGTTGCCTAAAGATTCTTTTGAGGCATTAATTATACTTATCCTATCGATCATGTTTGATATCATGTACCCTTATCACAAGGGTGTTTTATACAGGATCCATGTTGTTCACACCTCATATATGATGGCTATCAAACTTTTCCAGAGGATGAGTAGAAGTAGGATCAGTGGTGTTTTTATATGGGTCTCAGTAGTATCTCTCCACCTATGCTTATACGCTACTATACTATATATCTCCTCAGAGATCCACAGAATTCTCTGGATAATAACCTCTGTATACATAGTCAAGAATTCAGTGTCTCTTAAACTTTTAATCGATCATGTTAATATTACAATGAATTGTCTCAGGAACCAAGATCTTTTGTGTGCGAGATCCCACGTCTCCGGTATTGTGAGAAGAAGAGTTGATGAATTAGGAGAGGGGCACGTCGCGTCAGCAGCAATAGAGTCTCTGTACGAGAGTTTAGTTGATGGTTTCACATCACCACTTCTCTACTACGTGTTTCTAGGACCGTTAGGAGCTCTTCTGCAGAGGATTGCAAATACACTTGATTCAGCATTGGGATACAAAGATCCTGGTTATAGGGAGGTGGGGTGGTTCTCTGCTAAGGCTGACACCATAATCAATTACCTACCTGCTAGATTAACAGCTTTGCTAGAGATTATGACATGTCCATTAATTAAAGGATCTATTAGAAGAGCCTTGGAAATATATCTGAGAGATAGAGGAGCTACTGAGAGTCTGAATGCTGGTCATCCAATGGCGGCCGCATCCGGATGCTTGGGCGTGAGACTTGAGAAAATAAACTCATACACAATAGGTGAAGAATATTGCCTGCCTGATTGGAGGGATATTAGGAGAGGGGTTACTCACATAATAATTATCGTGATCATATACATATTATTAATATACTTGGGTGTGAATATTATTTTAAGTCTTGTTTATTGACTTGGTGAATGAAATGATCTTTAGATTAAGACACCCTTGCAATTATCATGCAGAGAGGATCCTTATGAGAGTTATTGACGTGATTAAGGATTATAGATGCGGCTGTATTGCTCTTAGTGGGGGTATAGATACATCTGTTATATTACTAGCATCACTCAAAACAGGTTTTAAGCCTAGGGGGTACATAGCTATTTATAGAGAAGGTGTGCCTAGGGATCTCATATACGCTGAGTATCTGTCTAAGATACTCAACGTGGATCTAAGATACGTGTTTATTGATCCAGCAGAAACCAATTTATTGAGAGATGAGGTCGTTAGATGTATAGGTCCTGAGAAAATAGATTCGCATGGAGATGGTGGTTGTATAGAGATTAGGAATGATATTGTTTTCTACACAACTCTTAAGAAGACTAAGGAGAATGGTTGTGAATGCGTATATGTGGGTAGTGGAGGAGACGAGATTTTTGCAGGGTACTCATTTATGCTTAATCTAACTGAGCAGGATCTTGAGAAGAAAATAGATTCAATGATCCGTGGCAGATACCCCGAGATAGAATTATCCCGATGCCTAGGAGTAGAGGTTGTGGCTCCATTCCTTGATCCAAGAGTTCTTGAATTCGCCACACAAATACCGATAAATTGTCTAAGAACAGGATCTATGACAGGAAAAGATATTCTCAGAGAAATACTTGCCACAAATAACCTCTACTTAATAAGTGAGAGAAGAAAGACCCCTGCTGAGAGTGGTGCAGGAACAATATCTATATGCAGATCTATATATGATACATAGAGATATTAGTAAGACATAAATTTAATTAGGTTTCTAAGAGCCTCATTGAAGCACTAGATCGGTGATGAAATTCTATTCTTAGATCCCGAAACGAATAAATTTTAATTGTTATTAGAGATGCAAGATTCAACGCATTTCTGATATGGGCTAATAAGGTATTTATAGACATGCTGAATGATGATGAAGTTAATGCCGAGATAATTGATCAGTTAGAGGCTATAATTAATGCTCAGAACACTATGCTGGTGGCAGAGGTTTTAAGAAGATCATATCGCAATTGAAGAACCCTGATTCACTAGCTCAGCACGAATATTTTAGCGATCAACTATAAGATCTAAATGATCTATATCATAATATAGCAAATCAAATAGTGAATTTAGAGGGGAAGAGATTATATTAGATCGAATGATTACTTTATATCATTATGTAATAATTTTAGAATACGCACCTAATAGTTGCTCTTGTTCAGGACGATCCTAGACGTTGAGGCATCATAAGTAGCCAAGCTACCTGGTGGACTTTTAATCGACTCATTATCCAGAACAGGCTTCAACAAGCTACATAGCTGATACAGCTTGGGATACCTTCTGGCTTACTAAATAAAATATGCGCTCTGCCAAGAATTTCATAGTCTAAGCTGGTGATCTAATAGTGACCATTAGTGCTTGAAAACATTATTTAATAATAGTCTCCAAAAAGATCAATAGATGCGACATAGTAGTAGGGTTATAATACAGTTTTTTCATAGCTTTTATACTTGAATCATTTAGCTCCACATGTCAATAGATCTATGTTTTTATACAAAGGCGAGAGATCTTGGATTGTTATATCTAGCCAGTATAGATACTATCCCAGAACATCTTCTCATAAGTCTGAATATTTCTAGATGCTGTTATCATCTCATGTTTTTCTTCTGGATAGTATTTTGAAGCAATAGATAAGGATCTCTCGATGAACTGCTCATATGGAGGTCTAAATACCTGGAAAAAGCCGAGGTTTCTAACCCTGTATATCCTGCCAATAGAATCTCCAAACTTTGTAGAAACCTGTCCCCATACTGGGAAGTTTACTGCAAATGCAAACGCGATAACCCCTATGCTCGAGTAATGAGCCAGCCAGGATATATAGTGGGTGTAGGCAACCGCTGCAGGTAATATATTCATCTCAGATGGCCTCGCAATTCTAATCCCTAGCTCCTCTAGAAGGTCTACCAGAGACTTTAGGGCTTTATAATCTACATCAACAGCTTCTTTGAAGTACTCGAGCTCCTCTAGATCTCTTGACCTAGATAGCATTACTGCTAATGATCTTAGATCATGGTTAACGATATACCACTGATTAATGGCAAACCTCTTAATATGATCCATGGTAAGCCTCCCACTCTCAGCGTCTCTAAGTATGTTGTGATTCAATATACTGTCCTCGAGATCCCTAAGAGATCTTCTAACCTCGTGATAGAAGACCCTGAGCTCCTCGGTGGCGTCCATATTATCACCATGTATATTAGGAGAATCTGTAGCTAATAAAGAGATTATAGGTACTCTATATCTAATAACTATGTTCCTAACATTCCAACCTTCATGGTTATATTAGTGTTATTTATATCAATGCTAAAGGTAATCATTATATGTAACTCTGTCTTAAACTTTGTACTTATCCCTGTTTAGCTTTATAATACTGGGTGGTATGGTATATATAGCGTTGGAAGAGTTGGCGAGCTTATAAAAAAGAACCCCGGTTACAGTATCTCCAACTACTAGTATAAAGAGTGCAGTTTAGTTCATGTACAGAGAGTGCGTGGGGAGTGTCGTTATAACAGATATGGAGGGGTGGGTTATTGGGATATTCACAGAAAGAGATCTAGTGAGAGCGGTTGCAGAGGGTGTGAGTCTTGATAGTAATATAGGTAATGCAATGACCAAAAACCCAGTGATTATATATAAGGATGAGCCCATATCTAGAGCTATCTCTATAATGGACGAGAGGAGGATAAGACACCTACCGGTTGTTACTAGAAGCGTTGTCCTCAGAGGCATGGTGACTGCTAGGGATATTACTGAAACCTTCAAGAGATACTTAGAAGAACTAGGCGATGTTGGGAACTAGTTCTAGATCCTAAGCTTTACTAACAGCACCCCCTATCTCCATAGCTATTCTCACTATCTCCCTCGATACTGGGGATTCTGGGTAGAGGTCTATTAGGGATGCCCCTTTATCATTGCTCTCAGATATTCTGGGATCTAGAGGTATTCTTCCTAAAAGCCTTGTCCCAAGTGCTCTGCTCAGCTCTTCTCCCCTGATCTTCCGAATATATGGTATTCTTTCCCATGCTCGCATACAAAGTAGCTCATATTCTCGATAATATCCAATATTGGTATATCCTTGCTAAGGCTTTTCCTAACCATCTCAACGAATCTTATAGATTTAGCCACAACATGGGAGCTGATCTCTGATGGTATTATTACAAATATAACACCATCGATTCTTGGGAACATCTGGAAAAGATTAAGGGTATCATCACCAGTCCCTGATGGCATATCTACCAGCATATAAT
>CAZFDB010000040.1:0-8430 GCA_964517475.1 uncultured Desulfurococcaceae archaeon
CATTCTATAGTAACTAGGTCTCTTACGAGGCTATCTATTAAAATATTTTTTTAACGAAGAATTAATGGTTGATTGATAGTGAGTTTACCACCTATTAAATGCGCGGATCAAATCAAACCATCATCTGACTACGAGGTCAGAGTTAGTGAGAGTAGAGGATTACATGCCGAGAAAATGAATTATCACGTATATATTGGTAGGGGAAGTAGCTATGATAGATTACTTGTAATAAGCTTCTTCAGCGGAAGACCACCTTTTTATAAAAGGTATATTGAGTTATTCTCTATAAAACCATTGATTATTTTCGGGGAAACCAGATATGTTTTTCTAGGCTCCTTAGAGGAGGAGAATTTTATTAAATGCTTATCAAGTATTCTTGGACCTGGAGAAAGTATATTTGTGGAGTATATGTATGATGCCGAGACGCTGAAAACACTTGAATTAGATACACCGCCTCATTTAACGAGACTAGGCTATATCTTGTTTATGAATGGTTTCACGTGGTTTAAAAATTGGTATTTTCCTGAGGGATTTAGAGAAGGATTGCCTAAATTACAAGCTGAGAAACCACTAAATGAATGGATTGCTAATAAACATCTTGAAGAGATCTGTAGATCAGCTATAGATTATATGTCGGTGGCGAAGAGATTTTTAGGGGATAGTAATTATAGATGGATGATGTCCAGGGTTCTGATGAGAACAAGTGATCTATTAAGTAGATATTGTAGAAATAGATAATTCGTATAATTTCCTTGGTAAGAGATGTTTTTGAGGGAGTATCACTCGTATCTCAGAGCAACCGCTGGCGGGATCTTAGATGCTCGGTATGCAGGCATTGCTCCTCCTAAGATGCCTACGAGTAATGTTAATGTTGTTGTTAGCATTATATTCTCAATAGTTATTTTAGGAGGTGCGTAGATCTTGATTGTTGTCTCTGTTAAGAAGCCTCTTAAGGCTATTCCTTCACTGGATAAGAGATAAGCACCTAATACACCAAGTGATATTCCTATACAACCACCAATTAAACTCATTATTATAGACTCGAGGATTATGAGTAGAAGAATACTTCTACTCGTATACCCAATAGCTTTCATAACACCGATCTCTCTAGTTCTCTCAATAACAGATGTTATCATTGTGGCAGCGACACCGGCTATTGCTACTGCGAATGCTGACAGTGATGTTGTGAAATTTATGAAATCAACTATTCTAGTAACACTAGCAACAGACTCCGCAATAGCTGAGAATGATATTACGTCAGCGTTACCCGAGTAATACTCCCTCAACATATACGTTATCTTCTTGACATTGCCTGGGTTATCGGCTAATACTATTATGCCGGACCAGTCCTTGAACCCAAGTAATTTTTTACCAGCATCGAAATTAATGAATAATGTGCTGTCGGGACTGAAGAATAGTGCTCCACCATATTCTTTAAGGATCGCTGATATCATCAGATTAATACTCTTCTTAACCAATCCCTTCTCACTTTGGTAAATATTTACGTTGACCGTAACCACGTCATTAAGATCATAACATTCCTCACCATTATCATTATAAACTATCTTGTACCCAACCAAGCTTTTGGAGAGATCTGTTTGTGATGGTAGTGAGCCTTTCATAATCTCGGCATTTCTTACTACCTGGAAAATAAAATCTAGATCCATGGCATATAGATATACTCTCTTCATCTCACCACAGATATACATGTAGCCTTGTGTGTAGTAAAACGGCTCTGCTCTAATCACATGAGGTAAACTTCTTATATACACCAGATCATTTTCAGTGAACCTGTAATTATTACTGGGGAAAATAATTATCCCGTTTTGACCAAGTGACGTGATTTGTGTAATTATATAGTTTGTGTAGCCGGCAATTGATGATCCCATCATTATCATTATGAAAGGTCCTATAGATATCCCAATTATAGTTAATGTAGCTCTCAATCTCTTCTCAGTTAATGCTTTAGTAGCTAATCTAAATAGATCCGCTAGATAACTTATTCTACCTCTTATCATTTTCTCCTATATTAAGAGATTATACGAGACTAATAATCTTGGAAGACGTAATCATTTCCGAAACATAGATCCTTTTTATGAGTAATGAAGAAAAGATTCTACGAGGATCTTTTTGTGATTACAATATTCATTTTCTCTGAGACTTCGAAACACTTCTATAAATCATGTATAACGCAATTATAACTGCTGAGATCACGGTGGAGGAGACTACTATCTTATATATATCTAATTCAGCGAGGAGTCCTTGTGGGGTTGTTATTGTTGTTGTTGCCTCGATCCTAGATATGCTGTATGTGAGGTTCAGTGTCTCTAAGATGTTGTAGATATTGTAGTATTTTATGTGTAGATTAAGTGTGTAGTTCCTTATCTGCGTAGCAGGTATATCTACTCTAAAAGCTGTCTGTGTCCCTGGATCCATGTCTCCTATAAACGATGATCTGCATATACCCTCTACACATGCTGAAACCTCAACTCTCTGAGCAGTTGCTGAGCCTAGATTAATTAATGTTCCAGATATCTTGACACCTTCACCGGGTGTGTATACAGCCACTATATCCTTAGCCACAATCTTTATGAATGGTTGAATAATTACGGCGTAGGTTGTGTTATAGATCTTCTGAACCCCTGCAGGATCTCTATATATCACAGAGATCATGAGTGGTGATGTTCCGTATAAAATAGTTGTTTGATAAGTTGTGTATGGATTATATGCTAGCTGGATACTCAACTCCTTAGTCTCATCAGGATCTAGTTTATTGAGGTATATAACTGATGGCGAAGCTATCACTAGTGGTGTTGTATGATAGGGGTAGATCAATATATATACATTGTAGATCGATGAAGCACCTATATTTCTTATCAGCATCTTCGTATTCGTATACAACTGATTTATTATTAGTGGCTCAGGGAAAACTATATTAATATATTTCGATGATCCCAGGACAGGGATCTTGATCTCTGTATAGTAACTTCTCAACACACCCACATCATCAGTGTATATCAACGAGATATTAGCTCTATAAATCCCTACCGAGACATTAAGTATATTTATTGGAACAATGAAGATTATGAAATCTCCTCTCTGAATAGTTTGTGGCGATGATATTACTTGAGTGTATCTTAGTATCTCCTGGATCTGCTGAATATTCGGTGTCTGAGGACTAATATATGATCCAATCATACTTGGCGGGATCTTAGTAATTGATGAGTTATCATATGCGTAAATAAAACCATTTGGTAGCTGTATAATTAGGTAGGCTCCCCTCATCTGATTAACATAGTTGTTTCTGAAGACTATGACTAGATGATTACCGAAACTCCAAGGATCAACTGATCCCTCCAACCAATAACTAGTTATAAACTCAACCGCTCCCTCCAAACTCTCAGTGGAGTTAAGCTTCTCTAGTCTCAGTGAATAAATCTCTGTCTTGTTGAATTCTATGAATGCTCCATATTGAGTGAATATATATATCATATATATATATATAGGAATTATCTCCTTCGTAGTGTTTATATCGAAGTATAGAGTTACTGTGCAAATTACTCCCGGAGGAAGATTTGTTGAGCATGCATCACTACTCTTAATTGATGAAAGATCTTTTGAGGAAACATCTATCCGTAGCCCAGATACAGTGTATCTACCTATATTAACTATCTTTATTGTGAGAGGAACATACCTACTATTTATAAATACGGGTTGCGGAGTTGTTGTGCCCCAATAAATACTTGCTATAATTGGTTCACCACTGTATTTAGAAGGATCCTCGATTTCTATAGGTATTTCAAAAAACTGATCTATGGAAGTAATAGAGTTAGCGATCACTTTAAATACTCTCGTTATCAATTTAATAGAGTATACACCTGGTTTCGTCATAGGATCAATATCTATTATTATGTCAATAAAACATTGACCACCGCCAGCAACCCCGGATAAACATGATCCGCCTAAACCCTTAATAGATATGATAGGTGGAGTAGATATATTGAATGCTACTGATGATATTGCTTCAGGTTTAGTATTTACGAAACCTACTCTAATAACCAGATTCTTCGCCGATGGTAGTATAGGTGATGGTGTATTCTGGTAATAAGAGTATATATAGGATAGATCCAGCACCCTCTCCTTAGAAACATTCAGAGTAATGATTCTTGTCATAGACAAATTATATCTCATAGATCCCGTGCCCGCCACAGCATATATTCTTAGGATCCCTGTGATACTCTCTCTATGAATCTCCAAGTTTCTGAATACTAATCTGACCACATCACCGTAATTTATTGTTCCGGTATACGTGGACACAACCAAACTCTTATTATGCGTAGATACTGTGTCTAAGAGTTCTAATTCAGCGACTAGATTAAGGATCGGTTGTTTAGAAAATGATCTCATGATCACATAGATCGATGCTCTACTAGTATTCTCGTAAACAACAACTTGATCCCATCCATAATCTACTAAAACCATGTTCTCAGAAGGATCCTTTATATCCATATATATCTGATATGATAAATTAAACCAGAACTCCCGCCCCTGATCACCTGCGTAGCCCTCTAGTAATATTTCGAAGATATATGAACCAGATCTATTAACATTTATATCAATTCCATCAAATACGTAGTTGGCTACAGATCCCGGGTTAAGAGCTCCTCCACTAATAACGTATTCCCTGGATCCATGCACAATTATGTTCTCCGGCGTCTTAAGTATTATTTGAAGAGATCTTATGTTAATAACATCTCTATTCCTAACCAAGATCTCTAGTTGATTACCAATAGATGATGTATATGCGTAGTCATAAACCCATCTATGGCTTAGGATCTCTAGAAATGGTTTAGGAGCCTCATAAATAGTGAAATTAATTATGTACTTACTCGATGATACATAACTCAGAGATCCGCTGGAAACTATGTATGACAAGAATAGATCGGCTTGATACACACCCGGTTCAGTATTGATTTTAATAGATTCTGTGAATACTAGTCTTGCCAGGGATCCGGATCTTAGTATATCCATTGTGTAGTAATTCTCCTCTGGATAAAGAACTTTTGAGTAGATACGAGCTGTTAAGCTATTTATATCTACGTAATCTCTATTGATTAATTCAATTACGAGGCGATTATTAACGGATCCTTGATACACAGGATTTATCTCCCAATAAACATTTCTTATCCTCAGATCAATTGATGAATTAGGTATTATCATAGGTAGCGTGTATGTATTAACTGAGTAGAACTCTGATCCTTTAACAGATCCGTAGACGTCAAGTATTAAATTCGCGAAGTATACTGTGTCAAATAAACAATTTCTAGAGATACTTATACCACCAAAAACTATTTCGAAGATCTCGCCCTCAGAAATAACTCTGTTGATCTCTACAAACACCACTCTAGAACCATTCTCGGAAAACACGCAACTAGGCAACTCCAATCTTGCAACAATACTATTTATAGTCACAAGATCCTTGTTTCTAAAAACAGTTCTGTACAAGGCTCCGATAGAATCAATAGATATTTTAGGTGAAACCCACTCACTCCTGATCAACTCAATATTTACCTTGGGAGGCTCGGCGACTCTTGATGTGGCGTAGATGTAGAAGTTCGATGTGTAAGTAACACCATCTGTGGTTCTCATACTAGCATTCACTGATAAGGTAATTACATAATCGCCTGGGTTGATCTCTGGGGATATTCCTACTCCCGTAATCGTGATAGTTGCTCTAGAGTCTCTATAAACGGGACCTATCTGAACCCTATTACTCTGAGACACGAATCCGTTGGGGAACCCAATTACTGCTTCTCCTGAAACCAGATCTGAGTCTCCTCTATTCTCCAGAACAATATATATATTCGTGTTAGAAGTGCCTGGATAAGCAATTGGTGATAGATATGTGTCAACTACATAGATCCTGGGTTGTGGATATGGATAGATCCTTATTGAGAAACCAGTTAAGTAAAAACCTAATTGATTATTAGACAAGATCCTATAAGATATATTTAGACCCATGGAGTATATAGCTGGTTGAGCATCTCTCGAGATATCGATTATGTATGTGAAATAGATCATGTCTCCACCCCTGATTACCGCGGGCACAGAATTATTCAGGTCCCTCGCAGGAGAGCATTTATATCTGGGAGTAATTATTGTGGGGATATTGTACAAGCACCCGGACACAGAGGATAGATCCTGATCTCCTGTGTATAGAATATAGACATTAATCGCAACATTACTGCTACCAGGATAAATCTCTTTGAAACCAGCTGAGTTGGTTACGGAGACATCTTTCAGCTCAAAAGATATTGTCTGTGAATATGTGAGTGTGGTGGCTGAATTGATTAATATGAGAATTAGTATGATAATAAAGTATTTTCTTGGAAAGATCCTCAACCTCCCCCTTTAAAAAAGCTTTTTACATTAAAATAAGTTTATGCTAATTTCCATATATTTTTCTATGATAAGTATATAAGCCCTTTTAAAAAGAAACATATGGATTATATTGACACGAGACAGTGACATTAACAATATCACAGAGGCAAATAAGTACTGTGTGGAGTATAGACATGTTATATCCAGTGATGCTCTACATGACATAGGGTTTGTTGAGAGTAGAGATTTGTTATCTAGGAAAATAATTGATCTTATGAAGAAGAGAGGATGGGAGAAAATAACTGATCTTCAGCTAAGAAGTTTTGAATATATTCTCCATAGATATAATGTTCTTATAACTGCTCCGACGGGGAGTGGGAAGACTGAGGCTGCGTTACTACCAATATTATCAATAATGATCTCTGAAGGAATCAGGGGTGACAAGATCTCTGTTTTATACATAACTCCTATGAGAGCATTGATAAATGATTTGTATAAGAGGATCTCGTGGTGGGCTAATGAGCTGGGGTTCACTGTTAGTAGGAAGCATGGCGACGTATCTAGATCAGAGAGGATGAGGAGGCTTAGAAAGATCCCTAGTATATTGATTATAACTCCAGAGAGTCTTCAAATAGATCTTGATTGGTCAATTCGTTTCAGAGAGTATTATCAAGATATTAAATACATAATTATTGATGAAGTTCATGAGTTAATGAATAATAAAAGAGGTGTTCAATTAGCAGTATTGATAGAGAGGTTGAAGAAGTTCTCTGGGCAGGATCCTCAGCTAATTCTTTTGTCAGCAACTATTGGGGATCCATGCTATGTCCTTAAGTTCTTCACCTACTCCTCTGATAGACCAGGTGTGATTATTTCTAGTAGAGATGTTAAGAAGATCTATGTAGATATAGAGTTTATTGATAATAGATCAGATCTTACGAGAGTGGCTGAGATCATAAAAAAGCATTATGAGCCGACCACAATAGTTTTTGTTAATAGTAGATACATGACTGAGAAGATTCATGAGGCTCTTGAGAAGATAGGTATTAGAGATACGTATGTTCATCACTCATCGATCTCCAGCTTAATAAAAGAAGATGTTGAGAGAAAAATAAAGCTGGGTAAAGCAAGTATTGTTGTCTCAACAAGAACACTTGAGCTTGGAGTGGATCTGGGTTATGTTAATAAGATAATTATGTTCAGATCACCTGGTCAAGTAACATCTTTTATTCAGAGAATAGGTAGATCTGGGCATGGATTAGGCGAGGCTTCTAGAGGAACAATTATAACTGATAATGAACTTGATCTTATTGAGGTCATGGCTATAATAAAGCTTCTGGAGGAGGGTTATATCGAGAGTGCAAGGAGATTTGATAAACCACTAGATGTTGTTGCGAGAACAATACAAGGATTCGCTATGAGGAGGAATCTTGTTGATGTTGAGGAGATCTACGATACGCTTAGGAGAGTCTATGTCTTTAGAGACTTGGGATTTGAGGAGTTTATGAATGTTGTTGATGAGTTGTCGAGGAATAATATTATTGAGGTATACTCGGATAATAGTATTAAATTGAATGGTAAATTCTACAATATATGGAGTTTCGAGAATAAACCTGGTTCAAGAAGTTTCTCGGAGTTCTTCACATATATCGCGGAATCAGATACTTATCAGGTGAGGAGTGGTAATGAGGTAATAGGTGTATTAGATGACGTTTTTGTATACAGATTTCTTAGGGCTGGAGACGTGGTTAGGTTATCAGGGAGGTTGTGGAAGATCCTTAAGATAGATGATATTAATAAAGTAGTTGAGGTTGTCTCCACAGAGGATTCGGAGGGTGTAGTACCTATATGGAATGGCGAGGTTGTTAGCAGAACTCATATTTTGGCTCAGAAATTCTATGAGGTTTTGAGAAACGATCTAGGTATTAGGAGTGGAGCTGTTTCATGCAATGGTTTGGAGAAAGCTGTTTATGTGATTAATAGATTAAGGGAGTGGTTTACTAGGAATAAGGTCCCTGTCCCCGATAAACATAATTTGGTTCTTGAGGA
>CAZFDB010000041.1:0-8372 GCA_964517475.1 uncultured Desulfurococcaceae archaeon
ACTCTGACCTCGTAGTCAAATGATGATCTGAGTTGATCCGGCATTTAATAGGTGATAAACTCACTATCAATCAACCATTAATTCTTCGATAAAAAGTTATTATAATAAATAACCTCGTAAGAGACCTAGTTACTATAATATGAAATGATTTGATTGAATCTATTATATCAATTTCTTAATTATTCTTCCTTCTTTCATGACCATGAGAATATTATCTTTATTCATCAAAGCATCAATATTGTCGAGAGGATTACTATTAACAACGATAAGATCCGCGAATCTGCCCTTCTCAACCACGCCCACCTTACTCTCTAGACCAACAGCCTCCGCAGCAATCTTTGTTGCGGATAACAATGCTTCTCTCGGGGACATACCTAGTTTCTCAACAAATAATTTTATCTCGAGAGCATTATCACCCATTCTAAAGTATCCTCCCGCAAAATCTGTTCCCACAGCTAATTTCACACCTAATCTATATGCTCTTCTTATATTACTTATATGCTCCTCATAAACCTCCTCAGCTTTCTTCAAACCCCACTCAGGAATACCGATTTTATGACCTACCTCAAGTATTCTCTGAACAATTGATAATGTGGGGATAATCACCGAGTTCATCTCAACAGCTAGTTTAGATGTTTCCTCATCAATATATATTGCGTGAGCAATAACTTTCACCCCACCTAGAATAGAGTTCTTTATACCCTCAACACCCTGTGCATGAGCATGAACGAATCTGTGGGCGGCTCTTGCCTCATCAACTATCGCCTTTATCTCCTCCAACGTGAATTGTCTATATTCGGGTCTATCCTTCTGAGACAATACTCCTCCCGTAGCCATTATTTTTATGAAATCAGCATCTTCTCTAAGAGCATACCTCGCCGCTTTTCTACATTCATCAACACCATCACATATCAATGATACCAGTGGAGTTAGTTTCTTCGTTGTTCTGAAATCAACGTATTCAATAGGTAGATAATGCACATCTCCATGACCAAATGTTGGGCTCAGAGGAATTCCTGCACCAATTATTCTTGGACCAATTATTGTCCCCTCATTAACAGCGGGCTTGATCTTCACAGCGATTAAGCTACCCGCATCAGCAACAGTTGTGAATCCTGAGTATATCAGTTCCTCAAGATCCTTAACAACTCTCGCAACAAATGTCTCGTAGGGGGTGACCAATGGTTCTTTAACAAAATCACCTGTTCTTAAACCAATGAGATGTAGATGAGCATCTATTAAACCCGGCAACAAATATTTTCCTCTCAAATCAATAATCTCAGCATCACTAGGCACAGAAACAGATCCTTCCGAACCAACATCAACGATATATGGAGGATCCACAACAACAGAACCTTTAAAGAAACCACCGGAGGAACTAAATACGTAGCAATTAGTTAAAATAATTCTTCTCTTTGAAGCAGAAATCAGTAAATCACCTCAGAAACAATAAATTTTAGAATATTAATAAAATTTACCCAAAATATCATAGAGATATCACCAGGGTCATTGCAACGACACAAAGAACTTTCCGAGAAAAATACGCAACAAAAATAATAGGTTCCGGTTATTAGTTACAATCCCCTCAATAAACTAAGCATATGAGTCACTTGACTAAGAATCAATTTCACACCTAACTCAGCAGCATCTGGAGAACCAGGTATCGCAAACACCAATTTATCTCTAATAGTACCTGCTAATGTTCTTGTTAACATAGCTATCTCGCCTCTTGATTGGTATGTTAATAGCCTGAATAATTCTCCGAAACCATCTAATCTCTTCTCTATAAGTGGTGAAAGAGCCTCGATAGTGACATCTCTCGGAGAGATCCCTGTGCCTCCGGTTAGTATTATTACGTCTACATCATCTCTCGTCACAAGACCCTCAACCCTGGATCTAATCATGTGAATATCATCATCAATAATCTCTCTACCAATAACAACACCTCCACTACTCCTCACATACCTCTCGATAACATTTCCAGAGACATCCTCAACAGATCCTTTCTCAACATATTCTCTGTATCTTGATGTACTAACAGTTAATATGAAGAATCTCACATCAGAGATCTTTAATTTATCATGTGGATGCTTCAATACGCATCACATCATATATTTACGAAACATCGGAAAAAAGATTATTATCTATCTGAGATCTCTAGTATCATTGATAAAATATACATTAATTAATTCATATTAATACCTTGATTTAATTATTTTAATTATGGCGTAGATTTATGAGTAACTCATCTCTACTTTCACAAGCGAAAATATTTGGTGGATTAGGATCGATTCTCATGCTTCTGGTAGTGATACCATTTATAGGAGTAGTAATATTTCTCATAGGACTAGTCTTAGTATTAGTAGCCTTGAAATACATATCCGATGAAGTAGATGAACCTCGAATATTCAGATACGCTCTAATAAGTCTAGTTATTTTAGGAGTATCAGTGATCTCGGCGATAATGATTTTTGCTTTAATGAGTTTCTTCGTACCCCCCTCAATGGGATATGTTAAAAAAATAATTGCCCCTGTATCTGGGAGAGAGGTGACGACAATAAGCGCGGTTTACGAGTTTCGTATGTCTCTAGAATCTATGTTGATACCATTCTTAATACCATTTATACTCGTGATTCTTTTCATAATCTCATCAATATTCATTAAGAAAAGTTTTGATCTCGTAGCGTCTAAGTTAGGCGTTAATTTATTCTCGGTGGTGGGACTTCTATATCTTATAGGATCCATATTAACAGTGATAGCAGTAGGTCTCATAATAATTTATGTGGCGATAATAATTCAAATAATAGCATTCTTCTTAATTCCTGAGAGATCGAGTGCTGCGTCTCAGGAAGTGATTAAAATATAGGAGTAATATATTAAATACTTATTTGGATGATGAATTAAGCAATACTCGGATCTATGAAGATGTGGCGGCTGTCTGATTTCTAGGTGAATTATTATTTGATATATTCTCTCTCCAACTCCTTAATTGTTTCTTCGAATAATTCTAAGCCTGCGTCTACATGTTTTCTCGTTATTATGAGTGGTGCCATGAACCTCATCACATTTCCGTAGTGGCCGCATGTGTGCATTAATAATCCTTTCTCAAATAATTTTTTTCTTAGCTCAGATGCTAATTTTGTTCCTGGTTTCTTGCTCTGTTTATCTTCTACTAATTCTACTCCTATCATGAATCCTAATCCTCTTACATCCCCTATTATTTCTGATTGATCCATTATCTCATTGAATCTCCTAAGGATATACTCGCCCAACACCCTTGTTCTCTCAAGAAGATCTCTTGTCTCGATATACTCAATAACTGCTGCCCCAGCTGCTAGACCTAGTGGATTAGCTCTGTATGTTCCAAAATGGAATGTCTCCTCTAATTTCTGATCCAGATCATCTCTATAAGCAACGAAGGATATCGGTATACCATTACCAATAGCTTTGGATATACACATTATGTCTGGAGCAACACCAAAATGCTCAACACCCCACCATCTACCAGTTCTACCAACACCTGATTGAATCTCATCAACTATTAGTAGTACCCCGTATCTATCAGCGATCTCTCTTAAGCCCTTGAGGAAATTCTTTGGAGGAACTATATAACCACCCTCGCCCTGAACAGGCTCTACAATGATCCCAGCAACCTCACCAATTCCGCTGTAGGGATCCTCTAATAAATGCTCTATATAACTAAGAACAATCGATCCACATTCCTCAGGATCCTTAGCTGGGAACGGGCATCTATAAGGATATGGGTATGGAACTCTCACAATATTTGTTAATGGAACACTTGCATAGCTCTGCAGATTCCTCTTAGCAGTAGCTGATATAATACCTTGATGAACACCGTGGTAAGCACCCTCGAAAGCAATTATAACAGGTTTCTTAGTGACCCACCTAGCAATCTTGATAGCAACCTCACAAGCATCCGCCCCAGTAACAGACGTCATTATCTTGGCACGCCCTCTCAGACCCGGTGGAAGAATTGAGTGAAGCTTCTTTAAGAAACTGATCCTTGCTTCACTAGGAATCTCACTCATCCAATGCCAATACTTATCCAACTGATTCTTAATTGCTTCATAAACAAACGGGTTTCTATGACCAACATTTAAAACAGCTATTCCAGCGATCCAATCAATATATAAATTACCATCAACATCTCTGATAGTGGCACCCTTAGCAGAATCAATAGCGAATGTAAAGATCTTGGGATAAATAACAGATCCGCTCTCCAACTCTTTCTGAGAATTAAGTAGTTGAAGAGATCTTGGACCAGGAGGCTTAACAATTATTTTAGGAGCATCCGAAAAACTCATAGCCTCAAATTCTTCTTCAAACAATAAATACACCACTTAAAAATAATCTTGACTGTCTAATAAATCAGTTAAATGATTATGCGAACATTCGTCAGAATCAGTTTAAGATTAATATTAATACGAGATGAACTAGTTCTTTAGTAGATCTAAAGAGAGATCCTATTTTATTTAGACACCGAGGATTTTTAGATATGATAATAAAATAGGTGATTAAACAGATCATTAACTTTAGTAAGTTAATTTATTCACCATTACTCTTATAAGAATTAAATAATTTTCTTCATGAGGGGGATCTTTCTGAGAAATTTGTCAATTACATATCTAATTGCTTTATACTACATTGTATTTATATCGGTTATTGATCATTCAACAATTGCTCCAATAATTAATCAGTACGCCATGTCTCTGGGAGCTTCCCCGTCTCTTGCTGGTTTAATAACAGCTTCTTTCTCTATAGCAGCTATCTTCTCGCTACCAATAATAGGTTTCTTCCTAGACAAGTTCTCTAGAGCTGGTGTTATTCAAACCCTAATTATACTTGATGCTATCATAGTTTTTCTGTACACCAAAGCATTGGATCCCTACCAACTACTGATCATAAGATCTATTCACGGAGTAATTGACACAGGTCTCTTCCCAGCATCACTAGCAATCTTCAGAGACACTATTACTAGGAGACTAGGACTTGGATTAACTATGTACTGGGTTCTAGCCTCCACACCAATAATTCTAGGGAACTACATAACTAGACAAATAGTAGTCTCCTACGGCTTCCACGGAGTATTCTACGCGGCATTCATCATACTACTAATCGGTTTCTCAGCATCATTATATCTAGGAAAAGAATATATTAGGATTATAAAGAGGGAGGATGCTCCAAAGATCATGGGGTCAGAGATCAGGGGATTAAGTATCATGCTCACAGCTTATTTATCAGCATTCACACTCTATATGATGATAGGAGTAGTCGTCGGTAGCATGGGACCTCTGCTAGAGTATAGATTAAGGATATCTAGAGAAATAGCATCGGCTGAGATTGCTACGTGGAGTATGATTGCTTCATTAACATCAATAATATTCATAGTGATATTCACACCATTCCTGGTTAAGAGCTTAAGAAATCTGTTAATCACGAAATTAATTGGTTTATCAATGATCCTTGTATCAGGGATATTAATGATCCTGGGAGTGGATCAGGTGAATAGATTAGTTTCATCAATAGTATTTGGAGGAGCCCTAGGAACAATTCTACCAGCATCATCAAAAACAGCTTCAGACGTGAGATTCGGTAGAAGAGGATTATCATCAGCTCTACTATCACTATCATTCCTACTAGGCGTTATTACCGGGGTTATGATGTCTTCAAGAATTCTTGAAGCCTCATTAGGCAGGGAACAAAATCTCAACTTTCTACCATCAATAATAGCATCAATCATTGCATTAACATACTTAATAACAGTGCTTATACTCAAGACACGATAAATCTTTTTAAAATAAATTTTATAACATAATTAGATGTCGTTGTTGAGAACAGATCTCAGCGAAGTATTTAAGAGCAAGATAAAGAAGATTAGTTCTATATCATTGATTTATTTAATTGTTCTATTAATCAGATCAGCGAATGCTCTCTTCATATATTCATTATCTATAAGTTATGGCATAACCACTTTTCTCCAAGGAATTATTCAAGGAGCCTACTCCTTGGTGGAGGGTTTATCAGGGTTTATTGGAGGATTAGTATATGATAGATCAGGGCCTGTAAAAACATTAATTATGGCATCGATCCTTATAACAATATCATACACTTTATCAAGTCTAATATATCTATACAGAGCTGATCCAAGAGAACTAATCTTTCCACAGATCATAGCTGGTTTATCAGCATCTTTCTTAATGACAACATCAATAGCATTAATAGCTGAGGAGACATACGGCGTGTCACGTAGAAAAAGATTATTCGGTGTAGGTGGTTTAGAAATATCTAATTTATCAGGCTATGTAGTAGGTTTCTTAATAGCGGCTCTCATAGAATTCTATTCACCGGAGTTCATTAAAGGATTTATACCATCTCTATTATTAGCATTAATAGCCTTTATAATCTCGATTGTGTTATCCACGATGATCAGAGATTATCATGGGGTTGCGAAAATCTCTTCGAGAAACTTATTTTATGTTGAGAGAAGATCTCTTTATCTATTTCCTATGTGGTTAGGAATATCTATACTTCTGGGAGTAGCTTTTGTCTCAGTCAAGATCCTCCGAAACATAGTGAGTGAATCAATTATTTATTCACCGAACACAGCTACTGAGTTAAGTCATGGATTAAGTATATATGTTGCGTTAACAGCACTTCTCTTATCACTAGGGATATTATTAGGGAGCTACTTATCTAGTTTATTCGAGAAGACAAAAACTCTCTTAATAGGCTCATTAGCTACTCCAGTAGCACTTATATCACTTGGATACTTCATTAATAATATTATCGCAAGAGGCACAACACTGATGAATATGAAGCTAAAAACTTTTATCTACCCAGAGATCCTTATTCCACTAACAACAGCATTAGTGGGAGCCTTACTAGCATTAATGCTCCCACCATCACTACTAGCATTATTAGCAGAGTTCACAGACACCACGAGAATAAGAGGATTATCCTCGGGTATCTATGTAACTACTCTGGGCATAGGGATCTTCGTAGGAAATATTTTAGGAGGATCTATATATGATCACTTCGGACTAATACCTCTGACCTACATAATCTCAGCTATATTCACCCCACTAAGTCTAATAACCTATGTATTCGTGAAAAGATCTCTTAGGGGAAGAGTTTTTGGGTAGAGGAGAGATATCACTGATACTACCGATAAAGAAAGAGAGTAAGGAATCTATAAAAACAACACTTGATAGTCTAGAAGAGATATATAGAAGAAATAGATTTGGTAAACTATATATTGTGCACCCAGCAGATGATGAGGTCTCGAGAAGAAATTTAAGTAAGCTACTAAGAGAAGCTAGATACAGCTACCCGATAAAAATAGTTGTCAGCCCAAATATAGATAAGTTGAAGGCGACAGATATTAATTATGTGCTGAATAACTATGTTGATGATGATATCACAGGTGTATTTGACGCTGATAATTATATTGATAAAGAGATCTTATCAAAGATCCTTGAGGCATTCAATAGAGGATACGTAGCTGTTAGCCCCAGGGTATATAGATATAGATCCTCATTTATAGGAAGATTAATTTTCGTAGAATCTATTATATGGTACGATATATGGATAAGTATTTTCCAGAGACTAAATCTACACACACCATTGAGCGGAGAGGGTCTCTTCATAAAAACAGAGGTAATCAAGAAATTAGGTGGTTTCCCAGAAGAATTAGCTGAAGACGCGGCATTATCTGTTATACTAGCACTTAATAATCTGAGGTACGGCTACGTAGACTCTTACGTAATAGAATTAGCACCAAAGAATTTGAGAGCATTGATTAAACAGAGAATAAGATGGTACAGAGGTCATCTAAGGGTCTTGTTTAAATTAATTAGACTAGGACTTATGAGAAGATCTTTGAGCAAGGTACTATCTACCTACATAATCTTATTTACACCCACAATGATATATTTAGCACCTATAGGATACGAGATCTATAGGATTCTACCTAGTATGAATGAGGTTAACAGCATAGTGAGAACAGTTGAGAACGATATTTTAGAAGTAATGTTTCTTCTCTCATCACCCACGCAATTACTCAAGATCAATGATTTAAGCAAGATCTTTTTAATAGTGGCGTTTTACTCCTACATATTAATGCTAGGAATAATTTCCTACCAGCTAATCACTAGACATAGAAGAGTTCTAGGGTTAAGAGAGATCCTAAAGATACTTGTTATAGGAATAGTTGGTTTACCGATTTATTGGTTTATAGTGTTAATAGCGTTCCTACTCTCACTAAAACCTCAGAAAACCATATGGTACAGAACTGAGAGGAGATAAGTATTCTACGAAAATAGTTTCTTATAAGCTTCTAAAACACCGCGGTT
>CAZFDB010000042.1:0-8318 GCA_964517475.1 uncultured Desulfurococcaceae archaeon
TTTAAGATAGCATTAATCTTATTCTTACCTAACCACTGTATGATCTGCAACTTCTGCTCCTTAGCTGATAACAGATCTCTTGAAAAGATTCTTCCTTCGTAATAATCCTTGCTCTCCGATGTAATCTCAATATTTGCGAACTCCATTAATCTAAATCTCTTATTCTCTAAAACATCTCTTCTCTGAATATATACGAAGTACCCTTTCTCATCATTATCAACACATAGTTTTCTTGATCCAAGGGAGACGTTGTCAGGGTGATAAGATGCGTCAATACATTCTTCTTTATCGAGATTAGTAATATAGAGTTTAACAGGATCCTCTACAAATACGATTCTTCTGGTAACAGGATCTATTTTTCTCCTATTTTGAGAAGCAATTAGATCCCAGGTGATCACAGCATCACTTGATTTTATCCCTGTCTCCAACACCACTTCTCTCACAACCTCAGGTAGTATGCCTCTCTCCCTCAAACTTACAAGTGTTCCGAAGCGAGGATCTGAGTAGCCTCTGAATCTCTCTGATTCTTTCTCGAGTAATGATTTAATTCTTGATTTACTCAGTATAAAACCTTCAAGTTTTATTCTGCCATGAGATATTACATGAGGATACCTCCAATTCATATGAGCATAGAGAAATGATTGTTTAATAGTATTCTGATAATGTTCTCTACCTCTAAAGATATGAGTCACCTTCATCAAATAATCATCTACAGCCGCTGCGAAATTATATGTTGGCCATACAACATACTTACTCCCTACAAGAGGATGAGGGTGCTTGTCTGTGTCTATTATTCTAAAAGCGATCCAATCAATCACACTAGGATCTGGATAATTAAGATCTGTTTTTACTCTTAGCACAGCCTCGCCTTCTTCGTAGTGTCCCGAAAGCATCTTATCGAATAACTCAAGATTCTTCTGAGGATCATTATTTCTATATGGTGAAGGTTTTCTCTCTAATTTTAATTTTCTGAATTCATCTTGAGACAATAAATCTATGTAGCCACCGCCTCTCTCAAGTAGTTTCTTGGCTACATCGTAATAGATCTTTAATCTGAGACTCTGAATATACTCTTCATCCCATTTTATTCCAAGCCATCTAAGATCCTCCTTAATTAAATGATAAGCCTCTGGAAGAGGTCTCTTGATCCTTGGATCAGTATCCTCAAATCTAAGAATCATCTTACCCTTATATACCTCATGCGCATAAACATATGAGAGCAAAGCTGGTCTAGCGTTTCCCAAGTGAAGAACGAAATCAGGGTTGGGCGCGAATCTTGTCACTACATAATTATTCTCGACATCAGGTAGAGGAGGTAGTCTCTTCTCCTCGACAACTCTCTCCCTAACTCCCCCATATAACTCCTCTAGTATTTTTCTCTGCTCCTCAAGCGTCATTGAATTGATTTTATTAATGATTTCTGAGATTACTTGGGCTATATCTCTAGCTCTGGATCTGAGTTCTGGAAATTCTCCCAACACCTTATTCATTACCGGGCCTAACTGAGCTTTTCCACCATGTTTAACCGCGTTCTCCAGAGCGTGCCTATAGGCTTTCTCAAAGATCTTCTCTTTAAGATCTTCGAGACTCAACCTTTATTCTTCCTAACGAATTTATATCCCCAATTAATATAAGTATTCTCTCTGATGATCCCCCAAATAGATCTGTTATGTAGAGAACTACTCCTTCGGTATCAGTTCTGAAACTCCTGAGCTCTCCTTTTGAAGTAAGGATCCTCGCAATCTTATCTCCTTTCTTAACAATGTATCCCTCCCTTACTAGGATCGATACACTTAATCCCGAGATCTCTGTGATACTCACCTTAATATTTTCAGGAACATATAGACCTTCTTCAGAACCAGATGGTATTACTATAAAAGATTTTTTCACTAATTGATTCTCGAGATCCACAATATACCTATAACTCTCTTCATAGGGGTACTCCAAGAAACATTTTTCGCACTCATCACATGATCTCCTTATCTCGTTATTCACTAAACAATAGCAATACTCTGATCTTCTAGCCTCACCACATCTTGTTTCTATTAGTATATAGGGGAAAAGCGAGATCGTTATACACCTTCTACTTCGTTCTATAAGATAATTTTAGCGTGAGATCTTTTATTAAATTAACAGCTTCTTTATCAATCACTCTTGACTCCATGATCCTTAATTGCTCTAATGATTTCTCAACATAGATCTTGATTAGCTCCTCAGCTCTGCTAAGTCCTCCATAGGCTACTATGAGATCTCTGGCTCTGTAAAGATCTTGTAAAGAAGCTTCTCTATTCCCGATCACTTTCTCGAGAAACTCTCTATCTCTATCATTAGCTCTTAGATAAGTGTGTATTACCAATATAGTCTTTTTACCCTCTCTCAAATCATTTAGGACTGGTTTACCTGTTTCTTTAGGATCTCCGAATACACCTAGTATATCATCTCTTATTTGAAAAGCTATACCTGCGTATCTCGCGTACTCAACAGCTCTCTCAATATCCTCTTTATCTGATTTCTCGCTTAACGCCACACCAATTCCCGCAGCAGCCATGAATAATGATGATGTTTTTCTATAGATCATTTCTACATAATCTTTCTCGCTAACCTCAGTGAATTTTGGCAGGATCATGTCTAATGCCTGCCCCTCAGCAACTATTTCAGATGCTCTATTCAATAGATCTATGATAGTTATTAATTTATCGCTACTGATCTTATTAACTAGATTAAGGATTGCTCTATAAGCTTTAGCATATAGATAATCACCAGCTAGAATAGCCATTGGTTCCCCATACACTATATGGGTTGTTGGCACACCTCTTCTGAACTGATCCTTGTCCATTATGTCGTCGTGTATTAATGTGAAGTTGTGCAGGATCTCTATTGAAGCACCTGCCAGGGCAGCTAATTCTAGATCTCCGCCAAAGGCTTTTGTGAATAGTCCTAGCATTAATGGTCTAAGTCTCTTACCCCCTGCTCTTATTAGATGCTTAGATGCTTTCTCGAGTATCTCAATGTCGCATCTCAATATAATTTCTATATATTCATTAACTCTAGGTATGAATCGATCCATGAATATTTCTAGAGACATCTATTATAACCAAATTAAAGTAATTTTATCTAGGTATTAAGATTAGGAAAGATCTAATAAAAATATGTTTTGTGAAGATACATATGTTTTATATCACTTAATTACTATTATTAGACGGGAAATATTTTGGATAAGAGTCTCGTTGCCCGTAGAGAAATTAAATATCTCAGGAATATCATGAGAGATATAGCAAATTTCGTTCTTAAAACCTCTGATATTATATCAGATGATCAAATAGCTAAAGCTCTTGAACTCCTAGAAGAAGCTTATCGAAACAAGAGAACTATTCTGGTTATGGGTGCAGGCAGGAGTGGTTTAGTGGGTAGAGCATTCGGTATGAGATTGATGCATATGGGTTTCAACGTTTTTGTTTTAGGAGACACTATTGTTCCTCCGATAAGAAAAAATGATGTTGTGATAGCTATTAGTGGATCTGGTAGAACCAAGCTCATTGTAACCGCTGCTGAAGCTGCGAAGAGTGTTGGTGCGAAGGTTCTGACAATAACGTCATACCCCGACTCACCTCTTGCTCAATTATCTGATGTAGTTATTGTTGTTCCTGGAAGAACTAAGGTGTCTGCTGAAGAGGATTATTTTGCTAGACAGATTCTAGGGATCCATGAGCCGCTAGCACCTCTAGGAACACTTTTTGAGGATACCACGATGATCTTCTTAGATTCACTAATCGTTGAGTTAATGTATTCACTAGGCGTATCTGAGAAAGATATGAGTAATAGACATGCTAATATAGAGTTGTAGAGTTTTTAAATTAGAGGAGGAGTTAAGTGAGAATAAAGATTCGTTTATATGCTCTTCTAAGAGACTTATATGGGTCTCCAGAGGATATTATAGAACTATCAGATGAGAGAGTCACTGTCAAAAATATTCTATATCACATATCTTTAAAAAACGAGAAACTAAAAGTATTTCTCGAGAGCCGGGGAGAAAGTATCATAACACTAGTAAATGGCTTATACGCGCCGCATGAAACAGAATTGAAAGATGGAGACACCATAGATCTCTTACCTCCGGCCTCGGGGGGATCTATATAAATAATAATAAGAATATATGCGATGAAGCATCTCTATATACGTCTGATAAAAATATTGATTTCAATAGGTTAATTAATGAGGTAAAGAAACTAGCCTCTCTTGAAGGTTTAGGCGGAGTTGTTATTTACCTCGGCATAGTTAAGAGTCCTGTGGATAATCACGTTGTTAATAAACTTGTGTATGAAGTCCATGAAGAATATACTCTCAGGAGATTTAATGAAATTATTAACTACGCCAAAGAGAAATACGGTGTGAGATGCATAAAGATCCTTCATATTAAGGGTGAGACAAGACCTGGTGATATTGCTGTATTAATAATTGTTCAATCAATTGGTAGAAAAGAGTCTTTCGATGCCGCGAAAGAAATTATTGATCTAGTTAAGCATTCCACTGGTATATGGAAATTAGAGTTTAGAGATGACGGTGTCTATTGGATTTTGGGAGATAATGAGAGGATAAGAAGAGATGATCTTGTTGAGACCCCTGGTACTTAAGATAGGAGGCTCCTTAATAACAGATAAGAATAAGCCTTTCACACCTAGGATAGATGTCATAGAGAGAATCTCTCGGGAGATATATAATGCGTGGATCGAGGGTCGCATTAAACTAGTATTGATCCATGGAGGAGGGAGTTTTGGTCACTATGTAGCCTCTAAAGTTATGAAAGAAAAAGGATCAATAGATCGGCAGGGTTTCTCGTTGATCGCTTGGTCTATGATGGAGTTAAATAAATTATTCACCGAGAAATTACTATATACAAAGCTTCCAGTGGTGCAGATATGCACACGAGGAATAGTTTATGAAGATAAAGCTAATCTCTATGTGAATGTAGATGTGATTAAGAAGTTGGTTGATGACTATATCATCCCTATCTTATTTGGTGATGTAATTGTCTCAGAAAAGGAGTATAGGATCCTGTCTGGGGATGATCTGGCTTGGAGATTATCTCTGGAACTTAGTTCTGAATGGGTGTTATTCGCAACTAATGTTGAAGGGATCTATGATAAACCCCCTGAGAAAGGAGGTGGTAAGATAATTAAAGTATTTAAATTATCCGAGTCAAGAGATATCGCATTGGGAGGCTCTAAAGGAATCGATGTTACGGGCGGAATGTTATCAAAGATCTTGTCAGGTTCAGAGGCATTGAGAAGAGGTGTTAAAGGATTTGTTTTCAGTGGTTTAATTGAGAATAATATCTATAGAGCATTAAGAGGGTATAGAGATTTTGGGACGGTGATCGAGTATTGAGTGCTACGGAGAGAAGAAAATTAGAGCATATAGATATTGTTTTAAGTAGAAATGTTCGAGGGCCGAGCTCGACTTGGTTAGAGTATGTGTATCTTGTTCATAGAGCTAATCCTGAGATAAATTTTGAGGAGATCGATACATCAATTAATTTTCTCGGGAAGAGACTCAATGCACCTATAATGATAACTGGGATGACAGGTGGTCACCCAGTAGCGAAGGAAATAAATGCTTCTCTTGCAGAGGTTGCTGAGGAGTATAAGATAGCTATTGGAGTTGGTTCTCAGAGAGCAGCTATCGAGAATCCCGCTCTAACCGACACTTACTCTGTTGTGAGAGAGAAGGCTCCTACAACAGTTGTTGTGGGCAATATAGGCGCGGCTCAATTGGTTAAGGAATATACTGTGGATCATGTGATTAAAGCTATTGAAATGATAGATGCTGATGCTATAGCAATTCATCTAAATCCTGCTCAAGAAGTTATTCAACCCGAGGGAGAACCTGTTTATAGAGGTATTGTGAGTAAGATTAAAGAGATCGTTTCTAGTATTAAGAGACCTATTATAGTTAAGGAGACAGGAGCGGGTCTAAGCAGAGAAGTTGTTAAGATGCTTAAAGAAGCGGGTGTGAAGATCTTTGATACCTCAGGGAGTGGAGGAACTAATTGGGTTCTAGTCGAGATGTTTAGGGCAGAGAAGCACGGGGATTCTCTGAAGAAGATCTTTGCTCAACACCTCTCTAACTGGGGCATCCCCACAGCAGCATCAATAATTGAGACTAGATACGAGGCACCAGAATCCTTTATAATAGGTAGCGGAGGTCTCGAGACAGGATACGATATAGCTAAAGTCATAGCTTTAGGAGCTGATATAGGGGGGATTGCTTACCCAGCGCTAAAAGCATATTATTCGAAAAGATTGAAAGAGTATATAGATATAGTGGTTAAAGAAGTCAGAATAGCATTATTTCTTACAGGTTCAAGAAATCTTGAGGAGTTTATTGAGAAACCTATTGTGGTGTTAGGAAGATTAAGAGAGTGGATGATTGAGAGAGACATAGATCGTAATCTCTATGAGATTTATCGTAGAAATAGAATTTGGAGAAGTAGAAAGATGATCTCTATATAATCGGCTTCTATCAAATAACTCTTTTAATCGATATTAAATACTTGTCTTCTTGGGGTTTAGCATATGTCTTTATAACGAGTCCTCCTCTCTCAATATATCCTTTCTCTAAGCTTTTCTCAAGAGTTTTCTCAATACCCTCGTCATAACTCTCTGTCTCAACATATACGGGTCTAACACCCCAGTATATCCTGAGGGTTCTATATACATCCAGGCTATTTGTTCCACACACAATTTTTGTTGCGGGTCTAAACCTAGATAATATTTGAGCTGATAATCCACTTTTGCTAAATAATACTATATTAGCATTTATAGTTTCTGATAATTTGACTACTCCGGAGAAGAATTTCTCTAATGTATCTCTCAATAAGTCTTTGTATATATCCTCTTTCTCATTTCCGTATAAACTGTCTCTCTCCGCGGCTGATACTATTCTCTTCAGCCACTTTAATGTGTCTAGTGGGTATTGCCCAACCGCTGTTTCACCTGTTAACATCAACGCGTCTACCTTCATTAGAACTCCTACATAGATATCTTGAACCTCTGATCTAGTTGGTATCGGGGATCTAATCATTGACTCTAGTAGCTGTGTTGCTAACACAACGGGTTTCCCCCTCTCACGGGCTTTTCTAATAATTTCTTCCTGGACCCTAGGTATTTCTTCTAAACCAATGCTCATTCCAAGATCTCCTCTCGCGATAACCACACCATCTGCCGCGTGTATTATATCATCTAGCCTTTCTATTGCTGATCGATTCTCTATTTTAGCTAATATTTTCTGAGATCCTCCTAGCAATCTAATATTTCTTCTAACAATCTCTATATCCTCGCTATTCCTCACATGACTAACGCCTATGAATGTCAAGTTCTTCTCAACAGCTATTTTAAGTGCCTCATAATCTTTATGAGAAAGTATTGGGCTAGTCAAATCCTTCTCTTTCACATGAACATTCTTACGAGAATTCAATACACCATCGGTTAACGCTATAGTCTCAACATAATCTGATTCAACGTTTATAACCTCGAATCTCATTTTTCCATCATCCATCAATAACTGATCTCCCTCATCTATTATTCTGAAGAATTCATCAGAGTCTATTGGAACACCTCTAGAAGGTTCTTTGGCGAAGACAATCCTATTTCCTCTGGAGACTTTGAGAGGTTCTGGTAAGTCTCCTAAGCGTATAGATGGTCCTCTCAAGTCTCCTATGATACACACATCTACCTCCTCTACTCCTTTCTCAGCTGATCTGATCATCTCTATATACTTGATCCAGTCGCTGGGTTCACCGTGTGAAAAATTGATTCTTAAGCAATCTACACCTAACATTATCATCTCTCTAATTATCTTAGGATCAGCTGTTGAGGGTCCTAGACTTGCTATGATTTTCGTTCTCATAATCTCACTCTATTCTATGACATGATTAAGCTGGTATATATCTCAATATCTAATGTATATAAACTCTCTAAGTTATAAGCTCAAATCCGAATATTCCTTAGGAGAGGCTATGAGGAGCAGAATAAAAGACCCTGAACTTTATAGATCAGGTCTTGAGCAGATCGAGTGGGCGGAGAGACATATGCCTGTTTTAATGAAAATTAGAGAGAGATTCAGATCCGAGAAAAACTTAAGAGGAGTGAGGATCGGAGCTGTTCTTCATGTGACTAAAGAAACAGCTGTATTAATTAAAACTTTGTTAAGCAGTGGTGCCGAGATATGGTTAGCGGGATCTAATCCACTATCCACTCAGGATGATGTAGCGGCTGCTCTCGATAAAGAAGGAGTTAATGTATGTGCTTGGAGAGGGCAGT